>DAIDID010000001.1 GCA_027459545.1 Candidatus Parcubacteria bacterium
TGCACATTACCTGCTTGGCTTGGATCAACAACGAGCGTAGCTAGTCGGTTGGTTAGGTCAATGCGCCATATTTTATCTGTAAAAGACACAGCTCCTTGATACCAGTCATCAGGGAGATTGCCTGTCATTGAAGTTGGAATTGCACAGTAGAGAGCTGTGCTATCGCTAGTCCAAACGCATTTTTCCGCGAGCGTAGCGAGCGGAAGCGGAATAACAGTTCCTCGACTGAGGTTAATCGTAGCCATATGAAATGTTTTTCCATCAGTATAACTAAAGAGAACTTCATTTCCCGAAGGGCTCGGAAGAGCAGTAAGTCCTTTGTAGGGTCCAATTATTGGTGTAAATGCACCTCTTGAAATTGAAAAGGCGTACCCATCTAGCTCTGAAGACGCTTTGGTTACGGCAATAAGCCCCGCACCAGCTACATGAACCACTAGCGACGTAAGAGGTGAGGTAAAGAGCGTGTGCACATTTGTGCCATCAGCATTTGCTGCTGCGCCTATTGAGCTTTCAGTACCACTCGTAAGTACAAAAACAGTAGTTGACCCTAAAACAGTGGCTTGGTCTAAATCCTGCTGAAGAAAATAGCCACCATTACCAGTATAAGGAAGAGCGTAGGTATTTATGTGTGAAGTTCCATCAGTCGACTGTGTTAAAAATTGTACGAAAGCCATTGAGCCATCGGGAAGCCACGAAGCTTCTTGAATTCCAGGAAGGGTTTTGTCAGACACACGACTTAATTTTCTAGATAGTGCAAGATAGGAGTATATATTTCCACTTTCTCTATCAATATACCTAACCTCAACATCACCAGGAGAGTAGGTTGTAACAGAAGTGCTTGTTGCAGAATTGAGACTAGAGGAAGTCGCTGATGTGCTAGAAACCGAGTATACGGGAGCTATATCAAGCTCAACCTCTCCAGCAGAAACAGGACTAGAGGTGATTTGAATTAAGTTTGGGGCAACTACTTTGCCGGCACTGGCTGCGCCAGTGCCGACCTCAACAGTATTTTGAGAAGCTACCGTTCCTGCTCCAGTATCTCCAAAATTATTTCCGTTACTTACAGTAAGTTTTGCCGAAGGTTTAAAAAGAAAATACAGACCCACCACAAGAGCGAGTATCAACAAAACCATTCCAATAACAATCAATTGACTTCGTTTCATATATTATGGGCCAGTGCTTACGCTCGCAGAGCAGGTTTTACTTGGGCATGCTGCACAAGAAGAAGCAGTCGTGTTATCAAGAGCACAATACACAGTGCCGTTTTCACCAGTAGCAGTGCACATATGGCTTGGACAGTCACTACACTGATCAGCAACGGTGCCATCTAGAGTACAAGAAACAACAGTTGGGCTTGCTGAGGGATTGTATGTGCAGGTGCCACCCCCTTCAGGTTGACAGATATAGTCAAGACCATTTTGATTTTGGCAATTAGTATCAGTAGTGCAATCACCACCTGGTTGAACAGTTCCATCAGCAGTATTAGGTGTCGCAGCATCAGCGGAAGAAGCAGCCGGAGAGTCAGAAGAGGTGCTCAGGGCGGAAAAATCAGAACCAATATTTAAATTTAATATCCTTTTGTCGATAATGCTAAATACAAGCACTGGCGAAAGCACGAGCACAAGTCCAAGAATTGCCGTAGAAATAAGTTCGCGGGCTTGTTTTACTTCAGTTACGCTATCGCCGCCCATATATATGATACCTGCCCGCATTATCTGAATAACAGCAAGCACTGCAGCAAGACCAACGCAGTATTTATAAATGGCATTTAAAAATGTTCCTAAATCAGGTGCTGTGGTTAGATTTTTTAATACAGGGAGGTTGGTTAGTGCAACAAAACCACCATTTGCAGGTGCCGCTGAAGAAGGTGTTCCGGCAGCAGGATTTGTGACACAGATACCGCTACTATTACAAGTATCTCCACTAGCCATGCAGGCTTGATCATTGCTTCCACACCACCCACCAGTAGCTACGCTTCCGCTTTTAGGAGTCGGATTACAAATTCCGTTATTGTCACACTCGAGCCCACTCGCACAAGTTAGTTCTGGGCCACCTGCATTTTTTGGTGCGCATGATCCACCTTTTGCAACCACAGAAGCTGTTTGAGCCGCATCCTTTGTTATTTGTTGAGACGTTACTGCATTCATTTGAAACGTAGAGGAGCCTTTTACCGGTATTTTTAATGCATTGTTCGCAGCCTGCTCAATAGTTTGGGCATTTGGTTGAGTTGTATTCCCTGGAGTAGATGCCTCACTAGATGCCTGTTGGAGCATACTTAAAAGCATATTTCTAGTATTGTTGTTTGGATTTGCAATATAATTTTTTGTTACCACCTGCAAAGCAGATAAGGTTCCAGCTGTTTGAGCAGAGGCAACGTTAATCCCAAGAGGACTTAATGTTATCCCAAAGAGTAGTGCCACCAAAAATAGTTTAGTTTTAATCATATTACTAATCATAATCCAAACAGACCGGTAGAGTTACTGTTTCCGAATTGTACAGAAAGAGTGCTGTTTGCGGTTTCATTGCTTGAAGAATTGTTTGCAGAAAAGTTTAATTGTGCTGTACCAACTCCCGTACCCGTATCTCGCACAGTCAAAGAATTTGTGGAGCCACTATCTGTGCCGTTCATAGTCCAGTTTAGAGCAGGCGTACTTGAAAAATAATAAGGCACACCTAAGAATGTGTCCTCAGAATCAGGCATCGTATACGAAGAACCTAGAGCGTTGTCATAAATAGGTCCCAATAAAGGGTCTTCTTTATAAATACGAGTTATTGGGCTGATGGGCGTAATGGTTGTATTTCCTTCTGCCATTAAGCTCCCGTCTTGGCTGGTCACTGTGACTGATACATCAGCATCTCGATACATTTGTGGAGCAATGGCATCGAGCACAGAAGCCCCGATTCCGGAGTCTGCAGTAAGTTCTTGATCCCCCAAGCTCCAAGTATATATAAGCGAAGAAGGATCAATTTGATTTCCTGAGGAATCACGTAAATCAGGAATTGCTATAACTCGCACATGCCCTTCTGATGGCACAAGAGACGCCCCATCATAAAAAGGATGTGTGCTTGAAACAGGCTCGACCACGAGCGCAACGTTTTCTGGAATAATTAAGAGGGATTGACTATAGGACTGCCCACCAGAAACAGCAGTAACAACAATGTTATTTTTGCTACCTGGACCTCCGAGAGTTATTGCAATGCCCGCTCCCCCGCTACCACTATAGTATTGTTCACCATTAACTTTTACGCTTATCGTTGCACCAGAAATATCAAATGCAGAACTCGAAGGCGTGATGGTTACTGTGGAATATGGAGTGGGATACTGCGGTGATTGATCTAGCGTAAGGGACTGGGTAGCTGCACCACTACCACTGCCAACTGCAGAATTTGTTTGTGCATGTGTGGGGAGGATTATAAGTGCGTATGAAAAAATCAAAATCACACTATTTATAATCACCAGCGTGAAAATAAAGCCAGAAGCTATCTCAGAAAATTTCTGCAACATGCGTTTAGTATAGCGCGCGGCGGTGTTACTTTTTTACTATTTCAAAAATACTGGGTATTATGCGGCCTGAGAAAGTCGAGCGTTGTCGTTTGCGACTGACGCAAGTGATGCAGCCATTGCTTTCTCTCTCTGGGTACGAGCTCGCGCCTCGGCTTCAGCCGCTCGCGCCTCTCGTTCTTTTCGGTCCTTCTCTGCTTTTAGTTGCGCTTTATATTTTTTAACAGCTTCTTTGTACTCCCACTTATCAGCAAGTCGCGATCGGACGATGATAGTAATTACTTCGCCAGTCGTAAAAGGAAAATCATCAAGCAACGGCACAAAATCAATCGCTCCCAGCGCCATTGTAAGCAAGGCATTTACACTAGAGCTTTTTCCTTTGTAGGCTCCTGCTATGTAAAGACCGAGTGTAATGCTTATAAATTCAAGAAATGAAATAATCCACGATCCAATAAACCCAATAGGTGCACCAACAAAGGGAATAGCGTCTACAAAAAGGAGAAATATTTTTAAAGCATCAAAAACAACTGCAAGTCCTATAAATACTCCTGCGGGAAGATTTCCAACAGTGGTCTTTTTAACAGGAGCTGAGATCATTATTTCATTCTACACCGAAGCGTGCCGAGGTCTCGGCTTCTGATTTTACTATGCTGGTTGACTACCTTCACTCGCTTCGTGTCTTTGTTTTTCCTGTTTTATTGCTAAAAGCTGAGAAGGATCCGATGTGATAATTTGATCCTCCGTATACGAGGCAACTATTTTTATAGCAACATGCTTAAGTCCAGCGAAGAAAAGTCCCTCACCAACACCAGACTCAAGAAGGAGATATTTTTCTTCATCAGTTAAATTAAACGTGTCTTTAAGTACATCTATGGTGGTCGGGGACTGCTTCAGAAGGAGCTGGATGGAGGAGTTTGTGAGAATTGGCTTTCCATAGGGAGAACGAAGGAAGTCTTCTACGTCTTGAGTAATAGTTGAAAGGCCCAAGTAATACTTTCGGCCACGCTTTGCAAGGCTATATAGAAACGAGGCAGTATCTTCTGACTTCATCATCCACCACGCTTCATCTATGATAAGTAGGCGTTTTTTGAGTTCATGTCGAACGGCATTCCATATAAAATGTGTCACGATATACATTGCAACGGGTTTGAGCTCGTCCTCCATATCGCGTACAGAAAAAACCACAAACTGCTTATTTATGTCGATATTTGTTGGTTGATTTAAAAATCCTGCCCACGTTCCATGAGTAAATTTTGAGAGACGTTGCACAATAGACTCACTTCCCTCCATCCCCGAGAGCACACTTTCAAAATCACCAAGCAGAGGTGGTTCTGAACCAGTAAAGTCAGCATCGCCGGTAATGTCTTTAAGCGCATAAGTTTCAGAAATTGCACGATCAACTATTGCATCTTCTTCTGGTGTAAGACCACCCAGCATAATTCTGAACAAACCGACGAGATTAATGATATTTGAGCGAAGTATATCCGCAGGCTCCTCATCTTCTTTAACAGGAGGTAGATCAAAGGGATTTATATGATTTTCAGAAGAAAGAGAGATATTGAACAGGCGACCTCCGGTCGCCTGCGCGAGGTATTCATACTCCCGTTCAGGATCGATTACAATTACATCAGTATCAAACATCAGAGAACGCAATATTTCGAGCTTCACTGCATACGACTTTCCGCTACCAGACTTAGCAAAAGTTACGGAGTTGTAGTTTTCAAGTGAAAAACGATCAAAAAGTATGAGTGAGGAATTATGGCGATTTATACCATACAGAATTCCTCTATCGCTCGTAAGATCAAACGAAACAAATGGAAATATTGAAGAAAGTGGCGAAGAAGTGAGTTTCGTATTTACGCTCAGTTCGTCATTTGCAAGAGGTAGAGTTGATCGAAATCCTTGCTCTTGCTGAAAAAGAGCGGGCTTTGTGTAAATGAGTTTAGAATCAAGTATGCCACGCACATCACCTTCAATTTTATTAAGCTCCTCCATAGAAGAAGCATAAAGGGTGATGTAAAGACCAACTTCATACAAGTGCTCTTGTGCCTGCTGGAGCTGGTCGCGGAGGTTCTCAATATCTTGATATGCGGTATCTAAAAGCGGATCACGCACCAATCCCTTCTCTTCCCTTTCAGAGATTTGGCTTTGTACTTCTGCTACTTTTTTCTGAAAGTCTCGAAGAGCCTGTCCTGTATTGATAGGGTGAATAAATATTCCTACGTCAAAGACTTTATCTAGATTTATAATCGGCTCAAACCAGCTATCTGCGAGAAATCGTGGATATGAAATAGTATAGAAAGAGCGAGAAAATTTTTCACCAATTTCGATCTCCTTTGATCCAATTTTCAAACCCGCAGGGGCAATAGTATCTGCGAGGTCGAGTGTTCCTTGTGCGTAGATGTCATTTGGGAGTACCGCTGCAATTTCAGGAGCAGCGCCCTTCTTTTTGTTATTTGAATTAAAAAAATCAAGTAGTGCCATGAGCTAGGTGTTAGTAAGGCGAATAGGGTTTTCCATGTCGCCTAAATTAAATGATCGATACAGAAGCTCTATTATTTCTTCAGTACCAAGTGGAATTGCTCGAAGTCCTGAAGATGAAAGTCCAGCTGCGACTAAAGACATTCGTTGCTCAAGCTGTATGCGTTCCTTTTCAAAATCGTCTGTTTCCTCAGAGCCCGCTTCTTTTTTGTTGCCGAAACCAAATGTCTTTGCGACTTCAGCTCCCCCACTTTGCGCGTATGGCACAATTACATAAAACATCTTTGTCATAATATCCGCACCTTCAATGAAATTCTGAATAAACGCAATATATTCGCGGAGCTGAAGGCGCATGAGTTCGGTGCTTTGGATGTCCATTCGTTGTTGGAGTAGCTCGAGGTACGGACGAATGTCCATCTTCCGCGAGTGCACGACAATTTGCACAGAAAAGTCGAGCGTATTTAAAAATGATTGGAAGCCCCCGATAATTCCTCTTTGCTCATCCTCAGATTTAAGTGAAAAATTAATCGAAGATACCATAAGTATTCCTCGGTAGCCGCCATCCTTAAGCAAAACAACGCCATTTCTGACTTCTTTTACGGGAACGAAGGATTGTGAGGCTTTTGATGCGGGCATAGGTGCGATTATTGCTGGTTTTCAGCTGAAAGGTCTTTTATGTCGAGTGACCACGCGAGGTCTCTGAGTTTGCTTTGAGAAAGGCCAAGTTTTTCGCGTGCAACAGGAGGAGGAGCGACAGGAGCTGCTTTTTCTACAGGAGCGTCCTTTTTCCAAAGATATAGTCTTCCACCGATGTAGTAGTTAAAACCTGCTTCGAGCATTTCTATGAATGATTTGCTATTTACTTTGTAAAAAGCGAGCGCAAGTGCAAAAGCCGCAACGGGTATTGCAAGTATGAATCCTATACCATGCAAGTAGAGTACAAGAATTACACAGAGCCCTGCTCCACCAGCAATAAAGATAAATTGTTTGAGCGTGAGAGGTCCGAAAATTTTATCTTCCACTTCAATGAACTGAGGTACTTGGTATTCCATCACTACTAGTATACCAGCTTCTTACGACCACCAAAGAAAAGTATTATTCTGGTGGTTCGCGATAGGGATCGATACCATAATTTTTAAGAACGGCGTGAAGTGCTTCGCGATTATTGCTTTGGGGAGGAGAAGGTGGAGGAGTGCTAATTATTGGAGTTGGAGTGGTTTGAGGTTTTTCTTGAGGAAGCGAATACTTTTCAGGGTTATGCTCTTGTGCCGCTTTCATTTCAATCATATCCTCTTGCATTGTACGTGCGTGAGGTTCTGAAAACGTAGGCTCTACTTCTTGAGGTGCTGGTTCGATGTGTGTAGGAATTTCTTTGGCGGGAGAAACTTGAGTACGAGCGGAAGGCTGCGGTGGCGTATTTATTGGTTCAGGAGTGGTCTCGTGCTCCTCAACGAAAGCGGGATTTGGTGGAACAAAGGCCTGAGGCACAGGCTGCGCAGGAAGCGGAGTAGTTTGTGAAATTTTGCTCGACTCATCCTCAACAGTATCTTCTTCGTCAATTTCATCACCTTCCTCATCTTCAGGCTCTGGCGTCTGATTTTTAATTTTTTCACGAAGAGGCATAAATACCTTTTCATTCAATTCCTGCACTATTGTGCCGATACTTTCTTCAGGTACTCCTACAGACTTTAGCTCACCAACAAATTGTGTTGGATTAATAATTCCAAGAAGCATGTTTGTAGTTTCTCGGTATAGTGCACCGATGGTATCCACGTGAAGCTGGTGTTCTTTTCCTACTTGCTCGGTTATTGTAGTGAGTTCATCGTCAGCAATGTACTCCCGTAACACAAACGGCAATTTGCTGTATGCAGACCTGAATTGTTCGGATGTTAGTATCATAATTACTTTATGTTGCTCCTTGATAATTTCTTGCAGCATCTGCAATCAAGTCATGTGCGCTTTCTTGCTGTGTTTGATTAAAGGAGCCTCCTTGATAAAAACTTGCTGCTTCGTTGGGTGCAGTATTAGTAGTTCGATTGTTTGGTTGTTCTGTTACAGGTTGACGTGTTGGTGTTGGGCTCGGAGTAGGAGCAGCCTCAGAAAGCGTACCATTCCAAAAAGTCTGGGCATTTCTATTAGTTCTAAGATGTCGGTCCATTTCAGCGAAGTTGTCAATAATCTTACGGTGTTCTGCGGTAGTAATATCAGGATTAGTGGCCAAGTAAGCTTGGTGGGAGTCTCGAATTTCTTGGAGCACAGATCTTTTCTGAGCATCATCAATAGTATCTTCCTTGGCCATAACAGTCTTAAGTTTGCCCGTACTCCAACCAGAACCAGTATCGCTTAAAACAGTTGCGTGATCAGCTCGAGCGATATTTTCATTAGAAAGCTCAGCAAATTCTTTACCACTCATATTCTGAACCAGCCGGGTCGCCCTTTCTTTTTCAGCAGGACTTAGATTTTGATTTGCATATAATGTCTTTAGTTTTCCTGCTCTAGTAGATCCTCGGAGTGCAGTTTTCTGACTTGGACTTAAGCTGTTCTTTTTAAGAAGATCATTCATTACAGTCGCCTTTATTCCAGTGGCCCCGTAGCCTTTCGCACTCGTATTCTCTACATTCAAAGCTTGATTAAATAATCCTGCTTTATTCGCAGCAACAAGTTCCCATTCTTCAGAGGTATAGTTTTCAGTGTCTTTATTGATTCTTGTATAATCAGCATTTTCAGGAGTGTCATACCGTCCATCTATTAGTTCTTGTCGTGCCTGGGCATGAGCAATGTCTTTATGGCTAATCATAGATTTAAACTTATCTGTACTAATACCTTTTGCAGCCTTCTTTCTATCACCAGCATTCATATCATTAAGAATCTTTGCCGCATCATCAGCCGACATCTCTTGAAATGCTCGCTGCATTTTATTTTGAGCATCATCAAATCCAGGATCATCCTCTCGTGCAGCAAGTCCGTTTTTAATATCTGTCTTCTGGTGGTCTAAGTGAGCTGCGTGGTTAGTTGTATTTGATCGCTCTTTAATTTCTTTCTGACGATCTGCATATGATTTTGCTCCTCCAAAACTAGCCGCTGCCGCAGCCCCTATTCCACCAGAAACAGCAGCGCCAAGACTATTATCAGCTAATCTAACAAGGCCGCCTGTTACGCCAGGAAGATTTCTCCATTTACCCATTGTAGTATTGAATTTATTTTGAACCCCAACCATTCCTTTGCCGACAGTGTTTCTGTATGCGACTCCTGCTCCATACGCCCCGAGTCGAGCTGGCGCAGTGACGGTTTTTGTAACAGCACTTCTAGCAGCTCCAGATACAGCTGTTGCGCCTACAGCCCCGAGTTGCTTGGCTGTCATAAGAGAAGCAATCATAAAACCAATTACGAGTGCGAAGAGGAGAAGTATTGATGTAAGAGAGACACTGTTTGTTGAAAGTGCACCTATAAGAGTTTGTCCGGTAGCTCCTCCTCCAAGAGAGGTTTCTAACGACTTTAATATTTTAAGACTTACTAAAACAAGCAAAATATATACTGGAGCAAAGAAGGATTCTCCTAAGAGTAGTCGTCGCCAGGTACTCGCAAGTGACTGTAGCGGGGGAACTACCATAGCAACTAAGGCAATCGGCGAAGTCACCATTATAAAGACCAAAATAACACCTCTAATAAGAAGCAATCCAGCAGCAGTCAAAAGAACAACCATGGTTATGGATACGAAAATAGTCAGCATTATGTATATGATCAATTTATGAGTGGGCTCTGTTCCCATATCAGCTGGAATAGTTGCTTTTCCTCCATTTCCTGAGGTAAACATGTTACTGAGCCCTCCTGCCTGGAGAATCTGACCCGCAATTCCATTATTTACGAAATCTTTACCAGAAGAACTGCAACCAGATCCGTTGTTGCCGCAGCCAGCGCTTGATTGGTTGTACAGCGCAGCACTAAGAACATTTGACACATCAATAACAGCCTCGGTTATGAAAAGGCTAAAGTTCAGTAGAACTGCAACAATGAGCAATTGCGAAATAGCCTTTCGAGTACCTAAACTATCAAGATTTAGGATCATCATTATTCCTAAGAATATAAAAGAGAAAAGTAAAACAATGTTTCCAATGTCACGAAGAATTCCCCACCCAGTAAGAACTCCGGTCGAATTTCCAAAATAAGAGCCAAATTCAAAAACTGTATATTGAATAACCCAGTTAAATAGAATTCCAACAATACTTAGTAAGAAGCCGGTAAAACTAAACATTGCAAACGCAATGAAAGCGAGCGCTTCAGAAACACACCCAAACCAACCGCTTTTACTAAAGACACTACAAGAAGAGTCACTTATTGGAGGAAGTTGCTGTGCTCCAGACTTTGTATTTGAAGCAGGTTGGGCCACTGCTCCACTGTTAGGAGCAGCTGTGGCTGAAGGGTTTGCAGGAGGGGTGGTGGCAGCATGTACAAAAATAATCGGAGTAAGGGCAAAAATACTAAGTAAGAAAAAGAAGATTAGCGTACTTAAATTTAATTTTTTTGTGAGGAAATTCATCATATGCTAGGTTGTGGATGGTGCACAGCTTGAACCCGTTTTGGCAATCTGCATCATCTGCGTATACAAAGAAGAGGGAGTATTTGCACCAGTATCGATGCTTTCGCTTTGAGCATAAGAGATGTCGCTCGCAGTAGGTAGAACGGCTAGTTCTGTCGTATACGCCGTAGAAACATTCGAAAGAGCTGTAGTTGGATCTGTTGAGCTGCTCGCAGTTGTGAGTTGCTGTTGTATACCCTGGAGAGAGGTTATTCCGCTACTTGCTTGCTGAAGCTCAGTTGCAGCTTGCTGAAGAACGGGTTGGACGGTGTTTGTAATTGTACTTTGTGCACTCGGAGAATTAGAACACGCACTAAGTGCAGTATTTGCGGCGAGTGCAGCGTTGTTTATTTTTGTCCAATTCGCTTGGAATTCTTGAAGAGAGGTAATTTGCTGTGAGATAGTTGAAGAAAAGCTCGCGGAAAGCTGTGCATTTACTGCGCTCGTACTTGTGTCAGTTTGATTAAAGTACGAAGCGGTGGTTGTGGTGGTAGCAGACGTTCCATTTCCTGGAGTAGTTCTAGTGCTAGGTTGAGAAATTCCAGCAAGACCTCCAGCAGTAAATACCTGATTTACTAATTGACTTAAAAGTGAACCGATTATTTCGTCAAAGGTGTGCGCATTTACTAGAGTATCAACTCCCGAACCAAGTGCTTTATCAAGAGAAGCTTTTATAACTGTCCCAGGAGTTTTTATAGGGCTAGATTGGCAGGTACTATTTCCAGAAAGAGACGTCAGTATCGTTTTAATAGACCCTGTTGACTTACTTGAAGATGCTGTTTGACCCGTTGTTCCGCCCGTAGTGGAGGTATTGCAGGTACCCCGAGAAGCGAGAAATCCTTGTCCGTAATTAAGCTCCTGCTTTTGAACATTTTGAGCATTAGCAACAATAGAATTGAGTCCTTCAGATGCGAGCTCGGCAGCGCCGTAGGGGTTATTTGCGGGATTCGAAAAGGCAGAGGCTAGAGCCATAAAGCCTCCCTGACTAAAATTTCCTGAAAGAAACCCCCTATCGTTTGATGCAATTTGATTAAGCGTATAGGGATTTGAATTAAAAAACCCCATAGCGCCTGTAGATCTCAGGTAATTATTTCCGATAGCCGAAGCGATTACCGTCTGAAAGGGTGAGCTTATTGCGCTATTACTAGAAAGCTGGGCGAGGAAATTGTTTGCAGCAGTGTCTCCAACTTGCTGCATAAGCACGTTTAAGTTTGTTACAAACCCTGGAGCACCGTTTGGACCTCTATTTACAGAATTAATAGTGCTGCTCACTACTGATTGCAGGGTTTCCTTTGCAAGCATCCAAGCTATAGGATTTAGTAATGACATTTGTACCTGACTCAAGTTAGTTGAAATTGCAGTAGAGCCTACTCCAATAGCAGAAAGTGTATTTTCAATATAATTTAGTGGATCATGAACTACTAATTGAGCACGGGCTTTTTGGGGAAACACTACAGAAGATGTTAAAAGCAATATGCCAATAAAAAGCGAAATGATTTTAGATACGAAGTGTGATTTTGAGTCTTTTGCCATACTAGTTTGTCTTGCTAACACCTGAGCTCGAGGAAGCTAGCTTATAGAAGTAGTAGCCTGGATCATTTTCTGAAATAGTTACACCTTCAGCGGAAAGAACTGCGCCCATGTCTGAAAGACCTTTTGCAAGCGCGGCTGCGTCTATTTGGTATTGAGCAAGACCTAGATATGCACGAAGAGGATCGGTATTCATCACGCTCAAATCAGTAATGTCTTCTCCAAGTCGAGACGTGGCGTTAGCTATTTCAAGATGGGCATTTTGTGCTTCGGTAGGAACCTGAAGCTTCATGAGGGCAGGGCCCATCTCTGTATACGCTTCGGCTATTTCAGTAACATGATGGAGAGCACTAGAGTCATTTTTTTGAACCGCATCTGAAAAATAATCAATCTCACTTTCCGTTCCAGTGTCCGAAGGGCTTGTTTTAGCAAATACCGCTTCAGCGTCTGCGGCGTATTGCTTCATTGCGCTCGGTCCAGTACCGCTTACGGTTACTTCACTAAGTGTGTATTTAGATTGGTGCTCTTGCTGCTGCGCAAATGTCTGCATGGCGTTTTGCGCAAGAGTCATCACTTCGCTATCAGAGGGAGTTGTGCCGTTTTGTACATCAGCCGCGCTTTGTTGAAGGTATTGTGTGAGAAGTGTTTGTGAAAATTGCTCAGTGAGAGACCCAGGAGCTGCCTGTATTCCTTCGGGTGAATTTTCAAGAGTTGAGTTTTCCGCAGTGCTTGTGGCGCTTTGAACAAGGAATTTTGGTTTTACAAGACCTTCCGCTATGGCCTGTGCATTTGTAATGGTCGGACTGAAAGAATGGATGTTGTTTGGATCGAGCCCATAAAGCTCAGCTTCCCAGTCGGGAAGACCATCATGCTCACGCGAAGCAAGTGCTTGGAGAAGGGCTTGAGTGGATGCAGCATTTACAACGCTTGGGTCAAGAAATGACAATTCCCCATTTGAAATTATGATTGAACCGCCAATAAGTACGCTCGCTATGACAAGCGCACCGATAATGCCGGTTTTTCGAGAAATTGATGCCATGCTACTACAGAAATAGTAGCATGAAAGCGTATACAATTTTCATAAATAGCTAGGTTCTGTGTATTGTTTTTGCAAGAATGAGCCATTGTGGAAGCGAAACATCTTCAGCTCGAATTGTTTGGGGAAGTGACGCCTTTTCAAATGCCTCAAGAACACTTTCGTGTGAAAAAATTTCCTCAAGATTTTTTGCGAGCTGCTTTCTTTTGTGCGCAAATCCCGCATGTAAAACTTCAAAAAAGTGATATTCTGCAAGGTTTGACGGGAATTGCAAAGCAATTCCCGTAATTGAAAGAACGGCTGAATCAATACTTGGTGCGGGAAAGAAAGCACCTTTTGGCACAGTAAAGCAATACTTCGGAGTGCCAAATGCTTTAACTGAAAGCGAGAGCAGACTTTCTTTTTTACTACGAGCAATTCGTACAGCAACTTCTTTTTGAACTAAAAATGTAATTGATGTGGGCTTATGTGTAGTAGTAAGGAATGTCCGTATGAGTTCACCTGTAATGTAGTAAGGAATATTTGAAACGATCACATATTGCCCTTTTATTGATTCTGGATCAAAAGAGCGTATATCACTTGAAATTAAAATGAATTTATTTTCCGAAATCTCTTTTGCAAATGTTTCTTCGAGTTTCGGTATAAGGTCGTGATCTGTCTCAACGGCGATCACTTTTTTCGCGCGCGCTAAAAGCGCGCGCGTTAGCATTCCTTTTCCGGGACCAATTTCTAGTACAACATCAGATGAAGTAACTTCCGCAGCCGCAACAATTCGTTCGGCTGTTTGCTTGTGCATTAGAAAATTTTGGCCGAGAGATTTCTTTACAGGCATATTTACAGTTCAATTATATCCTCATACTCTCGCTCACTATTTTCTTGATAGTCAGTAAGGGAAGGATCAATATCTCGAAGAAATTGAGACGGCTCTGAAATAAAATCGCTTCCATAAATTCTCCGAATTCTAGCAAAGGTTAAGTATAAGCGCCTTTTCGCACGAGTTATTGCTACATAAAAAAGCCTACGCTCCTCCTCTTCGTCTCGCTTCTCATCGCTTTCTCGCGCTTCGTGCGGAAAGAGTCCTTCTTCAAGTCCTGTTACGAATACAGTATCAAACTCAAGGCCTTTTGCTGCATGCACGGTCATAAGTGTGACACCGCCTGAGTTTTGTTTTCGATCAAGTTCGTCTTGGTCAGAAGCAAGAGCTGCATCGGTAAGGAAAAGCGAAATACCTTCTTTGCCAGGAAGAGAATCATATCGAGAAGCAAGTGTCGCTAGCTCTTTTATGTTTTCAAGTCGCTCTTGATCATCCTCACTACCTTTTTCAAGCAGTGCTTGTATGCCGCTTTTTTCAATGACCATTCGTACAAAAACCGACGGAAGCTCACCTTCTGACGCTTGGGAAAGTGAATTAATTATTGCTTCAAATGTAGCAACTTTCGCTTTTTCGCTGGGTTTGAATGCCTCTTGCTTTCCTGCGATTATTTTCCCCAGAGTCACTTTTCCAATGCCTCGGGGTGGAGTTTGCACGGCGCGTGCACGGTCACTCTCCCGTGATGGCTCAAGTGCGAGGCGTACCCATGCGAGCACATCTTTCACTTCCTTTCGATCAAAAAATCTCGTACCTAAAAGTTTGTAAGGTATTCCTTCTGCAAGAAACGCTTCTTCAAGCGCGCGTGATTGAAAATTTGTGCGGAAAAGCACAGCGATTTCTTGAGGAGCAGTTCCTGCGCGTATGCTGTTGCGCGCTTCGCGCGCAACATACCGTGCCTCTCTTTCTGCAGAGTCTTCCGGATGAATTACAATTCTCTCTCCTGCTGCGTTGTCAGTGATTGATCGTTTTTCTTTTCGATTTCTATTTAACGAAATTACTTGATTCGCAGCATCAACGATATTTTTTGTTGATCGATAGTTATGCTCAAGAATAATAGTTTTTGCATTCGGATAAGTTTTTTCAAACTCAAGAAGATTTTCTATTGTTGCGTTTCTCCATGAATATACACATTGATCAATATCCCCAACCACAAACACGTTTTGAGTTGGTGACAAAAGCAAGTCAATAAAGCGCGCCTGCAGTGCATTCGTATCCTGATATTCGTCCACGTGTATGTGTGAAAAACGATTCTGAACAATTCTTCGTACGTCGGCGTTAGTTTGGAGCAGTTTCACTGGAAGCACAATGAGATCATCAAAATCCAGAGCCTTCTCCTTTTTTAAAGCTTCTTCATACCTTTTCCATACATCTGCAGCTATTCTATTTCGGAAACTCTCCCGACTGCTTTTTTGAGAAAATTCTTGCTGAGATATTCCTTCGCTTTTAGACTTACTTATACGAGAAAGCACAAAGCGGGGCGCAATCTCTTTAGGGTCAACGTCGAGCGCCTTTAGACCTTCTTTTATTACTCGTTCTGAATCATCTCTATCAAAAATGGTAAAAAAACGAGGGATGCCGAGTGGCTGTCCGTACTGTTGAAGTATTTCTCTTCCAAGTCCATGAAAAGTCGCAACAAACGGAAGTGGCCCATTTGCTTCGAGTCTTGTGGCGAGCCGCTCTTTCATCTCACGAGCGGCTTTATTGGTAAAAGTAACTGCCAGAATTGATTCTGGAGCGACGCCTTGTCGTATAAGATGATAAATACGCGTTGTGAGAACTCGCGTTTTACCAGAGCCAGCACCAGCGAGTACAGAAATCGGTCCTTCTGTCGCAAGTACGGCTTCTATTTGGCGATCATTTAAACCCTCAAGGTACTGCATTCTTCTCACTATAGCAGAGTGATGCTGTCTACGCTTTATATCCGAAAATTCTAATAAATACCTAGAGTGTAAACCTTGTCAGTGTATAAAAATGGGGTGAAAAATGTTTTCAACAGGTGTGTTGTAATACCGTTGACCGCTTTTGTAAGGAGGCTATACTGGCTAAGTTGCTCGATACTGCTGACCTCAAGAAATGGCTTATATATGCCGTTTTTGTATATATACTGAATCTCTGATATCCCCTAATTACAGCTATTTTACCTTACAAAAAACCATCCCTTGCCTCTTTACAAAAAGCTAATGGCAAGTATGCATACAGCTCCCGAAGTGTCTTAGGAGTAATTCTTTGCGCGACTGCATCAGCGGCGTTACTTTTTGCAGGAATGCTGTTTTCAGAACCACGAAGCGCAAGCGCTTCGTGGCCGTTTACCAGCATAAACGCTGCTGGTACAAACTTCCCTCTTTTGCACGATCCAAGCATTCAGCTTTTGCAGGCACCTGAGAGCACTATCGTGGGAGATACTATTGATGCAACTTCTCTCACTACTTCAGACGGCACAGCACTACTTCCAATCGTAAATCCAAATGCAGTCATTTCTTCAACAACAGACACATCATCCAGTAGCGGAGATACAGTAACTACACCTTCAAATGGCGCTATTTCGGAATATACCGTAAAGGCAGGAGACAATCTTTCAAGTATCGCTCAAAGCTTCGGAGTTAGTGTCAACACAATTCTTTGGGCAAATAACATCACTGATCCAAGCACAATAAAAGAAGGAACTACCTTGGTTATTTTGCCAGTTTCAGGCATAGAGCATACAGTCCGCCAAGGAGAAACTCTTTCATCAATTGCAGAAAAATATGGAGGAAATGCAAGCGACATCGCGCAATTCAATGGTATTAGTTCAGACAACGCCCTTGTAGCTGGGTCCACCATAATTATTCCTGGAGGCGAGCTTGGATCAAGTGGATCCTCAAATACTTCTCATGCTAGTAAAGCTGAAACAACTAAAAAAACAGATAGCTCTACGCCTTCAGTGGTGCATACCACAAGTAGTGCGGGCAATCCTGAGTGTGATAATACAAGCGGAAATCCATGCCACGGAATATACGACAAAGCACTTCGCGGGTTCTTTGCAAACCCTATTCCAGGAGGAGCTCTTGTGTCACAAGGTCTTCATGGCTTTGACGCCGTAGATCTTGCAGCATCAGAAGGTACGCCAATTAGAGCAGCAGCGGCTGGCACAGTCATACTCTCTCGAATGGGTGGTTGGAATGGTGGATATGGTAGCTATGTAATTCTCGACAATGGATCTGGAGTTGAAACTCTCTATGCTCACATGGTAGAAACAAAAGCAATAGTCGGAGATAGTGTATCCGCTGGAGAGATTATCGGATATGTGGGTAGGACGGGAGATGCAACTGGAGATCATCTTCACTTTGAAGTGCGAGGAGCACAAAATCCGTTCGCGTTTTGTGCAGAAGGAGTAAATAGCAACACCTGCTTCAAGTCCTGATGTAAGCTAAGTAATGAACTTTTTAATTACCTCTAAATAAGGCTCTATTCCAGCAAGACGAAATATAGCCACTTCTTCAAAGCCAGTAGAGTTTAAAAATGTCAGGTCTCTTTCCATTTCATTTGGACTCATCCTTTTTTCGTTTCCAAATATTCCGATATTTGTTGTGCCAATAGCTGCATATACGGCATTTTTTAAACCAGCTTCTTTAGTGAGTGCAGATTTCATGTATTTCATTGCTTTTTCGTAGGAGACGACTCCATTTTCTCCAATAATAGAGCTGTAATACATGATAAGCCGAGTATGTTTCGTTTTTTTATTTCTAAATGAAACTCCAGCAAGTCGTGTAAGAAATCCTGCCCAGCCTATTGCATACCAGTATTCTGCAGTTACAAATGAAACATTTTCTTTTTTAAGCGAGAGTAGGTTGCGGATGCGTTTTTTATTTGAGAAGAAATATCGTGCATTTTTTCTAAAAAGCTCTGATTTTAAAACAGGAAGTTCGAGATCAAGCAAAACACGTATAGGCTTACCGGTATAGTTGCTGAGTTGTTTTTGCAATTCAGCAAGCTCGTTCGGGTTACAAAAAGGCGAAATCCAATAAGAATTTGGAAGAATAGGCCAGTACGCAGCCTCGAGTAGCGGATTTATCCTAAAAAGAACTTCACGTCGCTCGATAAACTCTTCAATTGAATGTGCTGCAATAAAAATAGTGGACGGCCATGTTATATATTTTGCACTAGCCAGGTCC
>DAIDID010000002.1 GCA_027459545.1 Candidatus Parcubacteria bacterium
TTGATCACCATCTTCCTCGGGCAAAGAATCAACTGGCAATTCCTCTACAGATAGAGTCGCTGGACTTATGTCAGGATTTACCTGTGGCGCAGCTACCTCTGTAGTAGCCACAGGAAACTCGTTAGCTAGTTTGATTACTTCTGATTCAGCTACTTGCTTGCTAGGTATTTGGGCTACAGTGCTTACTTCAGCATTTTCTTCATTTGGTATTTCTATAGTGCCTCGAACTGCTTCTTGAATTTCAGAAACGACTTCCGGCAGATTTGTTTCCGTTATCTCGGTGACATCTGTAGACTCACTCGTTATTTCTATAGATGCTTTAGTTTCTATTTTCATACTGATCCTCTCTAGTGAGGGCTCAGCTTGAAAAGTGTCGGTAGTTTTGGCAATTTCTTCTGCTTTTGGTACATTCAAAGAAACTTCATCTTGTTGTGGTTCAGAAAAAAAGAGTGCTACTCGCTCCATTCGTTCTGCAATTGATACTGCTGCATCTGTGGTACGCACGGTCTCAGATTCCTCGGCCTCTGCTTCCCCTTCTGCGAAGAGCTCTTCAATCGCTGCTGTAAGCGCTTCTTGAGTTGTTCCTACTGCTATTAATTTTGACTGCTCTTCTTCGTCACTATTTATATAATCGATTTCTGAGGTATCTGTATCTAAATCAAAAGCTGCTAGAAGAGTCTCTGGTTCTTCCTCGTCGTCTTTTTCGGAAACATCAATGTTTCTCCAGTTTTCATTTCTAATTATTCTATCTGCGTCCATCTTTGCGACAGTCACTATTAAAATTCTCCCTTCTTGTGTTTCTTGAACCCAGTCTTCTTGCAAATACTCCTTATCTGGATTTTCTCTGAGGTGCCTAAGGAAGTCTTGGTGCTGTTCTATATATTTCGGATTCCCCATTGCTTCAATTTTTTTTGTGAGCGAATCTCCGAAAGCATCTACAATTTCATTTCCATTAAAACGCCACTCTTCATCTCCCAGGTATGAAGTATCTTTTTCCCATTCGTGTGGCAAGCCCCCTCTCTCTTGCGAGAGCCTATTCGTAATTGACTCATTTAAATCAGAATTTTCAGCAGTCTCTTTTTCTATTTTAAAATATTCTTCTTTTTTTGTAGCAAAATCATCTTCAATTTTATCAATATCTCTATCTGGAGAGGTGTAGGTTGGCTCTTCAATTATTGAACGTTCGGCAGTAAAGATTGGCATGAGCACAAATAAATAACAAAACCTTCTCGAGAAAGAAGGGTGTTCATGTAAACCTGCGTCCGCATGTTCGCCAATCATCCTTAACTCGAGGATTGATAAGACAATTCTAAACGCGTGGCAATCGGACTTCCTTTTAAGGTTACCGTAGCGGTACTGTGCCGGACTTACACCGGACTTCCCCAACGTCGCTTAGTTTGTATGTAATTGTAAAAAGCACCTACCTAGCACACCTCTAAGTATAGCGAGAGTTATGCTTTTGCACCAGCCTTAGCTACTGCTTTTGCGAGGCGTGATTTCTTGCGGGAAGCGGTATTTTTCTTAATAACGCCTGTTTTTGCTGCTTTATCTAGAGCCTTAAATGCAGCTGAAAGTGAGTCTGCAGCGGCTCCCTTAGCAGAAAAAGAGTTTCCTGCTAGGATCTGCTTTCGTACGTCTTTGACAGTTGAAGTTACTACGCGCTTACGGCGTATATTAAATATGTGCTTTTTTAGAGATGCGCGGTGCGCCTTTTTTGCATTTGCAGTAATTGCCATGTGTTTCAAATCCTATACCATTCTAGCTTTATGCGCAAGAAATTCACACCCCTTGGCTACGAAGTCCTATCAAGGGATTTGCGACGGAATTCGCCAATGTTCTGGATTACGAAGAATGCGAGACCCAGTGCAGCAAAAGTTTGTATGAGGAGGAGTATGCGGCCAGCTGAAGTAGACGGGAGATAGAGAGGATTAAACACAAATATCATAATGCTATGCAGTAACAAACTTGAAGGATTTAGCAGGAGCGTTGGAAAACTAGATGGCTGGACTATGTCTAAGAAAAAATACTGAAATGCAAAAAATAGCACAAACTCAAGTACAACGGCACACAAAAGTAAAATCATTCGAAATGCTCCGCGCACCTCTTCTATTATTTCAGTTGCGACAAAAATAGTAGTGAGTGATCCTATTATTGAGATAGCAAAAATTGTACCGATCTGCCCTGAAGTGATTGAAAAGAGTTCAAGGACTCCCCACTCAATGAGCAACAGAATTACACTTCCTAGTAATGAATGCCAAAATTTAAAGTTTATTTGCTTCATGGTCATAAGTATACACTTTCTTATGTGAATTAGTTCTTATGGTCTGTAAGACTTTCATAAGAATGGTACGATAGAAGGATGATTCGGCAGATTACGGGTACTGTGCTTTCGGTTGAGACTAATGGCGTCGTGGTAGATGTAGGTGGCTGGGGCGTGTTTGTATACATGGCTGTGCCACTTATGAATTCTGAAGGCTCAAAAGTTACCCTAAAGACACATATGTGCATAAAACAGGACGGTATTGAGCTGTATGGATTTACTGACTCTAAAGACCTCGCACTTTTTTCACTTTTGCTATCTGTTTCAGGAATTGGGCCGAAGACGGCACTGTCTATATTGACGCGCGCTCCGCGCGAGTCCCTTGAGCAAGCAATTGCTACTCGCGACACTACCTATCTCACCCGCGTTGCTGGAATGAGTAAAAAGGCAGCAGAAAAAATTGGTATTGAGCTCTCGGAAAAAATTGAAGTCACTGGGACCTCTCATCAGGGTTACGACGCTGAAGTATTTGATACACTTGTAGCATTGGGATATACCGAGCGCGAAGCACGGAAAGCTCTTGCCGATATTCCATTACATATACAGGGCACCGATGCTCGCTTAAAAGCCGCTCTCGCTGGTGGACGATCATGACATCACTTAAAGAATTACTTAAATCCCTACTTCCCCGCTCCCTATACCGAGCGCTTGTAGCGCCGTATCATGTTGCGTGGTCTTTTTTTTCTGCTCTTCGATATGGCTTTCCAGCAAGAAAACTTGTGATGATTGGTGTAACTGGAACAAAAGGAAAATCTTCTGTGACGGAGATGGTAGCGGCCGTCCTCGAAGAGGACGGCCGGACTGTTGCTGTTTCAAGTACAATTCATTTTAAAATAGGAAAAGATCGACGACCAAATACCTACAAAATGACACTTCCGGGCAAGGGTTTTATTCAGAAATTTTTACATGAGGCAGTACGCAAGGGTGCTACTCATGCAGTAGTAGAACTCACTTCGGAGGCTGCTGTGCAAAATCGCCACCTTTTTCTTTTCCTAGACGTTCTCGTGTTTACAAACCTTGAAAGAGAACACATTGAATCCCATGGAAGCATGGAAAACTATTTCAAAGCTAAGTATCGCTTAGGGGAATCCCTTTCCAGATCACCGAAGCGACCACGCGCAATTATTGCAACCAGCGAAGGTGAGTACGGGAAGCGCTTCCTAGCGCTTCCCGTTGAAAAGCAAATTCCATTTGCACTTTCAGACGCTAAAGACATAGTACTTGAAAAAGACGCTGCATCATTTATATATGAACACAATCACACTGCAACTCCGTTTCAAATTCCCCACCCTGGAAATTTTAGCGTACGAAATGCACTTGCTGCTATAAAAGTTGCAGAATTCTTAGCTATTCCTACAAAAGTAACCGCCCAAGCGCTCGCTTCGCTCGCGCTCATTCCCGGACGTGCTGAAAAAATTGAAGCGGGTCAACACTTCACTGCTGTTATTGACTACGCTCATACACCAGACTCTCTTCAGGCTCTCTACGATGCTTATCCAAACCAACGAAAAATATGCGTACTTGGAAATACTGGAGGAGGTCGCGATACCTGGAAACGTCCAAAAATGGGTCGCATCGCAGACGATGCTTGCGATGAAGTAATTTTAACTGATGAAGATCCCTACGATGAAGATCCCGAAAAAATCGTGCACGAGATGGCAGCAGGTATGAAGCGTACGCCGCATATTATTATGGATCGACGTGAAGCTATCGCAAAAGCACTGCGTATGGCAAAAGAAGGTGATGCTGTGCTCATAACTGGAAAAGGAACTGATCCTTACATCATGCAAGCACGAGGCAAGAAGACGCCATGGAGTGACGCTCGCGTTGTTCGAGAAGAATTAGAAAAAATTCTATAATAGAACTGCTATCATACATACATGAGTGACGGACTTTTTTTCTCTCTTGTTGTTTTATTCTTTTTCGTTCTCTGGGTAGCAAGTGGTGGCCCGAGCAAGCCAATTTCATTTGCAGGACCATTCGTCACCCCTATCTCGACTGTAAGCAGTGTGTCATCAAACTCAAAACCCGAAGGAAGTATCTCTGCAGGGATACCTACTACCTCTAGCTACAGCGGACACGTATTTCTCACTCACTTCGTAAGTGGACTATATACTCAAAATCCCGAGCATGAGTATTTAGGTCTTAGTGTTATAAGCAATTCTGCTGAAAGCGTTGATGTAAGTGGATGGGAAGTAAAAAGCGTTATCACAGGCGCAAGCGCCACAATCCCACTTGGAGTACAAAAACTACACTTAGGCACTGTCACGCTCGCTCCCATAGTACTTCAGCCAGGAGACATGGCGGTTATCACCACTGGCCCCTCCCCTGTGAACGTTTCTTTTGAGCAAAATGCCTGCTCTAACTTCCTCACTGACGCACTTACCTATTCCCAGTGCTTTGCAGCACAAAACCTCGATACGAATTTCCTTTCAGGTACTTGGAGAATTTATCTTGGTAAGCCGTATCGACTTTGGAAAGATAAAAATGAAACAATTGAACTACTTGATAGCAGTGGAAAGGTAGTTGATAGTTTTTCCTACTAGTCTTTAGAAAAGATAGCTTAGTACACTTACTGCCATTACGACTAGTACGAAGAATGAAACACTAAATGAAATTGATCGCCACGGCTGCATTCCTTTCAAATAAAAGAAGGCATGCGTTATTCTAGAAACAATAAAAAGAAGCGAAAGCATAAGTGCGAGTATCCATGAACCACCTACGAGCACATACAAAAACTCTAGGAACATAAATGGGTAGGTTGTAATTTCTGCATTTTTTTCTGCTCGGAGCACTCGGGCCACTTCTGGGGGGTCTTCGTGATGCAAATGTGTACCATAGAGCTTCGCATCTTCAGGATTTAGAGACGTTTTTGTTTTTGAACGAACCACCCCGCTATATATCCAAAGAAAAAAGAGATTTGCAATCAAAATAATGGTTGTTCCTACGTATATAAGAAATGTTGGGCTGTAGTGCATATAGTTCATATGCTTTTATTCTACTACAGAATCCTCTCTTTTGAGCAGGTGTTTGTTATCAACAGCCTGCTCTGCAATACTTAAGTAACTTAAGTATTTTAGTGTATACTCATTTGTACTCACCTTTGGTCGATTAAGGAGAGAGGATATACTAGTTCTCAACATGAGCCTATTCAAAAAAATCACTAGCGCTGCACGCAATAGGACTACATATACGACTGGTCTTTTACAGGCACGGGCATACAAAGTGCTTGTTGAACATACAAGTGTCGTTCTTGCTCCGCTTGGCATAAGCACAACCGAATGGGCAATGCTGGGACTACTGCTTGAAGTCGGAAGTATGCGTCCGAAGCAAATAGCAGAGGGCGTAGGTGTGGAACCGCCATTTGTCACCGTAATGGCGGCGCATCTAAAAAGGTCTGGGTGGGTGGCCGAAATGCCTGACAAAAAAGATTCTCGTGCAAAACTACTGTCAATTACTCCAAAAGGTGCAGCTTTTGTTAAAAAAGCAGAGATTCATGTGAGAAATCAAATGCGCAGACTCGTGGCAGGCACAGCGCCTTCAGACCTACTCGGATACCTTGCAGTTCTCGAAAGTATTATAAAAAATTCAGAAAAATAACATACCTTTATTCTCATCTTATGAAGACTTCACACATAGTAGGAAGCATTATTGTACTGGTTATTATTGCAGGTGGTGTGTATTGGTATACATCATCTAAAAACATGACAGTTCCGTCTGGCACTGCACCTGTTGCAGATACTTCAATGCCAGCGACCGCACCAGCACCGCAAGGTGTCTTGGTGGGAGGTGCATATATGCTTCCTAGCTTAAACATCGTTCAAAATGCTTTAAACGCAAGCAATGTAACTACGCTCGTTGCTGCAGTTAAGGCTGCGGGGCTCGTGAGTACGCTTGAGGGACCTGGTCCTTTTACGGTATTTGCGCCTACAAATGATGCCTTTAACAAACTCCCTTCAGGAACAGTTGCCTCTCTTCTCCTTCCTGCAAATAAAGCTGAGCTCGTAAAAATTCTTACCTATCACGTTGTTTCTGGACATTACACATCTGCAGATTTGTATGATGGTGAAGTTCTTACAACTGTTGAGGGTCAGACCTTAAAAATTAGCAAAAATACGAGCGGGCAGATTTCTGTAAATGGCACTGCCATGGTACAGACTCCAGATGTTATTTCCTCAAATGGTGTAACGTTTGTGATTGATAGTGTGCTTATGCCACCATCAAAATAGCGGCGGCTTAGAAAAAGCGCCAGTCTGCAAAGCAGACTGGCGCTTTTTCATTATTCTACAATCGGTAGGATCTTTGAGTCATATAGCCTAGAAACCTTTTCTGTATAAGCTACGATATTTTCTTTAAAGTATGGTGGGTGATTCTTTTGAATCTGAGCTATCACATAGTAACCAACTGCCATCATAGTTGCATATCCTGCATTTTCGGGTAGTGGTATATGCAAACGACTCTCTGGTGCACCCCATTCAGTATTTTCATATCCAAAACTTATAAAAAGTTCATGAGATGGCACTACGGTTGCTGCGTGTCGCAAGTATTCCACCGTCTCTACGTCTCTTGCAATAGTACGTCCAAAAAGCTCAATAAATTTCACTTGCAGCATTCGTATTACTTCTGAAAACTCAGCTGGAATTATCAAGAAGTATTTATCATACGAAGCGAAGTCCGGCATTGTCATAGTGTCTATCTTTTCTTGTATGAACTGCACAATGTTCGTCGCATCCTCACCAGTTGAGCTAAGAATCATTCCCATGTAGGTAGAGGTGTTGTAAGTGTAGGGTTCTCTATTTTTTGGTAAAACATATTCGTCATATACGTGCTCGTGATCGAGCTCTTTGCTAGCAGAGGAGTTTGGTGTGTTTGTGATGAGCGTCACGTGCTTGCCGTATTTCTTTGCAGCTTTTGCGATAATTGGTGCGTGTTTTTCTCCAGAAGCTGAAAGGAGTACAATACCATCAATATTTTCTATGTGCTGGAGCTTTTCTTCAAAATCACTTTCTGATGCAAATACCGCATCAACATCTCGAAAAAGTATCTTTCCTGTCGCTTCTGCATTTCCAGATCCCACTACGAGTGGGCGCTTGTACAGGCTCAAATCCATTTTCGGCAATGGAGTCTTCTGAAATAACTCAAGTGCTCCCAGCACAGCTATATCCAGATCTGGAAGTGAGTCTAGGGTAAACGTCTCAAGTGTCTGGATGTGTGGGTAGTTCATATATCTTATTAAAATTACGTGATGCTAGAAATTATTTTTTACTTTGTGCGTCATGTCCTCCGAATTGATTTCTTAGTGCAGAAAGAATCCTGCCGGTATATGAAGGATGGTCTGCAGAATTTTTTCTAAAGTTCAGAGAGCCCTCAATAATTGGTACTGGAACACCAAGCTCATGCGCCGCATCTACTGTCCACTGCCCTTCTCCACTAGAAGCAACTGTCGGAGAAATCGAGTCGAGATCTGTGCCAAATTTCTTAAATGCGCTTGAGAGCCAAGTTACTAAACGCGACTCTATGACTGATCCATGCTCATATAGTTCTGCTACTTTGTGTACATCTATACCCATCGGAATTTTTTTCAAAACTTCAAATCCTTCAGCTAGTGCCTGCATCATGCCGTACTCGATACCATTGTGAACCATCTTTGCAAAATGTCCCGCACCTGCTTCGCCTATGTATGCGTAACCATTAGTCACTGTAAGATCTTTGAAAAGCATTTCATATTTTTCATACTGGACGCGTTGTCCTCCAACCATAATGCAGGCACCGTACCTCGCGCCAGAAGGACCTCCCGAAACTCCGGCGTCAAGGAAGAAAATCTCGTGCTTTTTAAGTTCTTCATAACGTCGCATTGATTCTTTATATGGAGAATTCCCTCCGTCTATTATGGTGTCGCCTTTTCCAAGAAGCGGAATAAGCTCGGTAAGAACAGAGTCAACTACTTGCTGTGGCACCATAAGCCAAAGAAGTCGTGGGTGCGGAGTTTGAGCAACCAATTCCTGAAGAGAATTAAAAGTCTTAACCCCCTCAGCAGCAAGTGATGCTCTCGACTCAGGGCTTGGATCAAAACCATTCACTTTCCATCCTTTTTCCTGCAGATGCCGAGCAAGTCCTGCTCCCATTTTGCCAAGTCCAATAAATGAAATCTCCTGATTCCAATTTTCTGCCATATGCACCTTTTCTGAAGCGAGAAGTTCCGGGTGCGGCAGTGTTCCTTGTGCATATGTTTCAAGAGGGACTTGATTTTTACTCCATGCGCTTTCTATAGGGTCTGCAAATTTCCACAGTGCTTGAATTTCTTCTGCTGATATAAAAAATGACTGCTCTCCCTCCATCGCCGCATGTATGACTTTTGCATATTCTTCTACGTAGGGCGCACGATCTTTCTTTTCGTATAAGAAAAATGAAAAAACACGTTCTTCTAGAATCTGCTCGAAGCCTGGCTTCTTTGTCCAAAAATGAATTGCAATTTCGTCATTTGGCTCAAGTCGAAAAACAATGAGATTCGGACCATGATTTCCTGCTTCACACAAAAGACACGCTCCTGGATGGCGTATAGTGAGCACTATTTCCTTGCGCACTTCTGGCATGAGTTTCCCTGCTTCAAGATATATAGGCACTCCTGCCCAACGAGGACTGTCGAGCTCAGTTTGTAATGCAAAATATGTTTCTGTATTTGAACCCTTACGTACTCCTTCTGTTTCTTGATAGCCGTCATATTGAGCACGATAGGTGTTTTGTTTTACTATTTCTTCGCTCCATATTTTAAGAGATGAAAGTATTTCTGCGCGGTTTTTCCGAATTGAGAGAGTGCTCACATGCCCTTCACTTGGATACTCCGTGGTGATGGCTGCGAGCATGCTAAGCATGTGGTTTTGACCTACATCACGAAACGCTCCTACACTGTCATAAAAACTGCCCCTCCCATCGACACCAATTGATTCATGAAGGCGAATATCAATACGCTCTATTGTTGTACGATCCCATGTGCTTTCGAAAAGATTATTTGAGAAGCGAAAATTTTCAATACCTTGCACGATTTCCTTAAAGAGATAGTGGTCGATTTGGTAAATTTGCTCCTCTTTAAAATACGCTGCGAGGAGAGTTTGAAGCTCGGTTGCACTTTGTAAATCGTGCCCGAATGGCTTCTCTATGAGGATTCTGCTCCAACCAAGATCTCCTTCTCCGCAGGGAAGGTTAAGTTTTACGGCAGCAAGACCAATGAAAATCTGCTCGTAGGAAGAAGGTGGCACTGCGAGGAAAAAAAGTTTATTTGCGCAGACACCCCACTCAGTTTCTTTTTCTTGAATTTTTTTCGCTAAAGACTCGTAGCCTCCTGCGTCCTCAAATGTGCCTTGGTTATATACAAACATCTTATAAAAATCGGCAAACGTGTCGTCTGCAACTGCGCCTCCTGAAGAATGCTCCACTGATGTTCGTATTTTTAACTCAAACTCTTCTTGAGAAAGTGGCCGCCTTGCGTAACCAATTACATAAAAACTTTTTGGAAGCCTTCCCTCTTTGTGAAGATGCCAGAGAGATGGCAGAATTTTCTTTGATGCCAAGTCTCCTGTTACGCCGAAGATGGTAAAAATGCTTGGCGTGTCAGAAATACTGTTCATGCTTTCATAGTACATCACCTAGACTCGTCGGTGATGTGTACAAAGGTGCGTGAGTTCGCTACATTTTCTTTGATATACTCAAGGCAATAAATAACGAAGTTGTATTTAAAGAAAATACTTTACAAACTCAAACTGAAAATACCCAAGTAGAAAAAGGATTTTTTGCTGGTATTTTAGAGTGGCTCGTGAAAAATGACATTGTAAAAAATACAAAACAAGCAGAGCTATTACTTTTAAGTATCTCTGTTTTGGCTTTTGTAGTATCTATGTTTCTTATTATCTCTTCAGTTAAATTTCCTCAAAATCTCCTATAATTAGTGGTCAAAATGTGCTTTATCATGCTCAACAGAAAAAATAATAATTTGGGCAGAGGATTTACACTTATCGAATTGCTCGTAGTAATAGCAATTATAGGAATTCTTAGCTCTGGCGGAAATCCTGCGAGCGCAAACAACTACACTTCGTTTTGCGTTACTGGTGTAAATGTTAATCCTGGTTGGTGGGCTGGTCCGGGCTATTCCCCTCCTCAACCTGTAGCTTGTAATTTCTAGTATTGGTTTTTTCCTAAAAAATCTTGCTTTTTGTTTGCTAAATTTGTCCGCCCACCTGGGCTCGAACCAGGGACCTTATCCTTAAAAGGGATCTGCTCTACCAACTGAGCTATGGGCGGTCGTCTTTCGATACTAACAGATATGGGTTTAGAGAGAAAGGGCAAATCGTTCAAGTGCAAGACTAAGACTTAAGCTTCCACTTCTTGATTCAGAGACTAGCTCAATAAGCGAACGAGAAAGCGCGCGCGCTTCGCGCGCGCTCCAATTCCTACTTCCTTTTTGCATAAGATCCCTTGCTTTCCAGTGCAGGAGTCCGTGAATCAATTCAGGGGCGTCTCCTGAACGTTCTGCTTTTACAATTTCTTTCCAGAGCACTTTTCCATCCTTTGAATTGAGTGCGTTTACCAATGCGCTATTAAAGCCTCGTGCTGCTTTTTTTTCAACTACATTTAATTCAAAAATCTTCTCTGCGTGTGGTTCAATTTTTTTTATTCTTGCTGAAGTAAGCTTGGGAGCGAGTAGTGCGATTGGGTTTGCAGAAAGAGCCAGCTCGGGAAGCATTTCGAGAACTACCTCTCCGCTTTCAGTACTTGCAAAAGGATCATCAAGGAGCACGAGTGCTTTTGTATAAAAAAGACCTTGTGCGCTTATCGCATTTGAAATTGTTTCGCGGGAGAGATCTGTTGTTTCAATTCTCAGATACACGGCATCTGGTGCTTTTGCTCGAGCAGCTGAAATCCATTGAAACGCCTTCGCGCGAACCTTGAGGGTGTCTGTTCCATGGAAAAGATACAGCATGGTTTGATTTTAACGCGAAGGCGTATACGGAACCATCTCTCCCCAGTTAGGTCCTTTTTTCGGCTCTGCGAGGATGGGTACTCCGTGCGTTTCTTTAGTGTCCATAACTGATTCCATGAGTTTATGAATTTTTGGTGTAACTTCTTCGAGTTTTGAAGTTCGAACCTCAAACACAAGCTCATCGTGCACTTGCAAAAGCAAGTGCACGTCCTCATCCATTTCTTTCTCTATAAGTGCATGTATGCGTACCATTGCTAGCTTTACAATATCTGCCTCTCCTCCTTGTATTGGTGCATTTATTGCCATACGTTCTGCTTGTGCTCTCACAAAAGGTAATGGTGAGCGTATTCCTGAAAAATCTCGTCTTCTTCCAAAAATTGTTTCTGTGTAACCGTGTTTACGCGCGAAACCCCTAACCTCTTCTAAATACTGCGCCAATCGCGCAAAGGTATTGAAATATTCATCATGGAACTGATGAGCTTCGGCTGTAGATGTACCGAGCTGTGCTTTAAGAGCGTTTACGCCCATTCCATACAAGACACCGAAATTAATTATTTTCGCTCGTCTTCTCATTTCCCTATCGACAGCTTTGGGCTCAACACCAAATACCTTTGCGGCTACTTCAGTATGCACATCTCTTCCTTCTCTGAAAATTTCGCACATAATTTCATCACCCGAAAGGATGGCTGCCAGTCGTAATTCAATTTGCGAGTAGTCAAAACCAAGGAGTGTAAATCCTGGACTAGCGATAAAAGCATTTCGTATAGCTCGACCCCTATCACTTCGAATTGGAATGTTTTGGAGGTTTGGATTTTGCGAAGCCATACGGCCAGTTGTAGTTCCTGCTTGTAGAAATTCTGCGTGCAGACGATTTTCTGCGTCAAGAAGTGGGGGAAGGGCTTCTACATAGGTTGATAGTAATTTTTGAATTTGTCGATATTCGAGTATCGCATCCACAATCGGGTGAAGGTCTCGAATTTTTTCAAGCTCTGATTCTCGTGTTGAGCGCTGTCCTCCTGCTGTTTTCTTTTGGCCCTTTGCTTTTAGTCCCAAATCATCAAAAAGCACGTCACCGAGCTGACGAGGAGAACTTATAAGAAACTCTTTGCCTGCAAGCTCATATATTTTTAATTGAAATGCTTCAAGCTCGGTGCGGTATTTGTTTTGAAGAGTAGTAAGTACACTTCTATCAATCAGAACCCCTCTTTTTTGCATATATTGCAATACTGGGATAAGTGGCTTTTCGATTTCATCGAAAAGCCACTGCAAATCCCCTGTTTCTGCGATTTTTTCCGAAAGCACTGTTTTTGCTTCATTAAAAGTTTCTTTTTTTGTATAGGTGAGAATGTCATCCAACGTTGGATTGGTAAAGTCTGATGCTAGCAACCAAAGCATTATTTTTGCTTCGGCGAGCTCTTCTGGTAAAATCTCTTCGTCCGAAATATATAGAGTGGAGTTTCCCTCCAAAACTTCCTGCTCAACTCCAAATACTGCTCGAGCACGGGCACGAATAGACCGAAATCCCAGCTCATCGAAAAGGGCTAATATCTTCGGCAACGATTTTTCATCTGCTCGTGCTGCTTTTTCAAGAGTAAAATCTATCGGGGCATCGGTACGAATGGTTGCTAGCATTTTTGAAAAAAGCGCGTCTTCTTCGTGTTCCTTAAGGAGACCAATCATCCGTGGTTTAATTCCTTTTTTTATGAACTCGTCTTCATCTTTTTTCAATTTCTTATATAGATTTTCAAGAGATCCAAAATTCACAATAAGTTCTGTTGCGGTTTTTTCTCCCACGCCTGGTATGCCGATTATATTGTCTGATGGATCACCACGAAGACCTTTGTAGTCTGGTATATATTTTGGCATAAAGCCGTATCGCTCTTTTACTGCTTTTTCGTCATACATAATAGTATCGTTGATTCCTTTTTTGAGCGTATATACCTGCACTCGCTTTCCTTCTATTAGCTGCATAGTATCCATATCTCCTGACGCAATGATGATTTCGAGTTCTTGAGTATTTTTTTCAAGCTCGACTATTGTTCCGAGTATGTCGTCTGCTTCAAATCCTTCTTTCTCATATATTGGTATAGAAAATGCTTCAAATACGCGTCGAGAGGTGGTGAGTTGCGTTATAAGTGCTGGATCAGACTTTGCTCGTGTGGCTTTGTACTCTGCGTATGCTTCATGCCGCATTGTTGGTTTTGGAAGGTCATAGCAAGCAGCAATATAGTCTGGCTTTAAATCACTAATAATCCTCAAAAGCATGGAGGAAAGACCGTACAGTGCTCCAGAAGGTGCGCCTGTTGGAGTCGTAAAGTCTGGTAGGGCATGATACGCGCGATGAATAATTGCATGTGCATCGAGCAGTACGAGTCGTTTTACTTTTGGCAAAGTCTTGGCGCTTTTTGGTGTTGTGGTGGATGATTTAGGCATATGTGATAACTCGTGACTCATCTGCAAGTGGTTCGAGTGTGATTTTTACATCAGCTATTTCAAAAATTCCCTCAATGCGTTCTGGCCACTCAAATAAAATAAGCGTTTTAGGATTCCTCATAAGCTCATCAAAACCAATCCCTTGCAAATCTTGCATTTTTTCTAAACGATATGCATCTATATGCACAAATCTCGTAAATTCTTCTGAGGAGGTGCTATATATTTTTTCTATCACAAAGGTCGGGCTATTTACTGTGTCTTTTACACCTAATGCCTTTGCGACGAATTGCGTAAACGTAGTTTTCCCTGCTCCTAACTCCCCTGAAAGTGTCACCAGAAGTGCTTTGGTTTCTTTAAGCTCAGAATTTGTGCGTCTGGTGTGTAGTAATGACTCAAGTAAGGCACGCGCTTCTATTTCTAGCTCACCAAGAGAATTAACCTGTTTTTTAGTTGTGGTTTGGGTGTCCATATTTGCCTTCAATTCATTGTATCAATGAATGCGTATAAATACCTGTATACGCAAAAGCACCTCATCAGTTACAAGATAATGAATCTTATGCAAATACGATGTACTATGTAGGTAATGTCATCAAAATTTAATTCAGAAGCCGAAGACGCTAAGCTCGCCTCTGTTCGTGCCTCCGAAGAAGAGGATCTTGCGCGGGTACTTGCTGAGAAATACAACCTTCCATATACGGACCTCGGCATCATTCCTATAAATATGGATGCTGTGCGTTTAATTCCAGAAAAGGATGCGCATGAAGCAGGTGCAGTGGCATTTGATAAAAACGGCAAACATATATCTCTCGCGGTGCGCAGCCCTCAAAATGACGCGCTAACGCGCGTCACCCATGAGCTTGAAACTCAAGGCTATATTCTTGAAATGTACCTTATGTCTGAGACGAGCTTTAACTTAGCAATGAAGCACTATGAAGATCTTTCGTTAGCGGCTGGGAGCAAGGCCGGAACGTTTGATATCTCTGGTGACCTTCTCAGTACCCTTTCGAAAGAGCTTTCTACACTCCCAGCTATTCGTCAACACCTTACAAAATCACTCACTGAAAAAAAGCAGTCTGAAATTTCAGAGATCCTTGAAGAAATTCTCGCTGGTGCATTCGGCATGAGAGCATCTGATATTCACATAGAACCATCTGAAGATATTACTCGTCTTCGTTTCAGACTTGATGGAGCACTTACTGATGTGTTTTCTTTCGATACACATGCATATAAATTCATAAATTCTCGCATAAAAATACTTTCTGGACTCAAACTAAATATAACTAACCGAGCACAAGATGGGCGTTTTAGCGTCCTGATGAATGATAGCGAAGTTGAAATTCGTACCTCTCTTATTCCTGGAAATTATGGCGAATCAATCGTACTCCGTATTCTTGATCCTTCTCAAATAAGCCTTACTCTCGACAATAAGGGCATACACCCAAAACTTCTTAAGCGTCTGCGTGAAGAAATTACACGACCAAATGGCATGCTTCTTACCACAGGTCCGACTGGCTCAGGAAAAACAACTACGCTCTACTCTTTTTTGACTGAAGTATATACGCCTGGAATAAAAATAATCACCATCGAAGATCCTATTGAGTACCACCTAAAAGGAATCGTGCAAACTCAGACAAATCGGGAAGACTATACTTTCGCTTCTGGTCTTCGTTCAATTCTTCGACAAGATCCGGACATTATTATGGTGGGTGAAATTCGCGATGCAGAAGTAGCTGAGACAGCAATTCAAGCCGCTCTTACAGGACACTTTGTGCTTTCAACACTACACACCAATAATGCAGCCGGTACGTTCCCCCGACTCACTGATCTCGGAGCGGACCCAAAGTCATTCGCATCGGCTATAACAGTCGCGATGGCGCAAAGACTTGTGCGTACTCTAAATCCCTCAACTCGCACAATGAGACCTTCGACAGATGAAGAAAAAGAAATGATGCAAAGAATATTTTCAACACTTACTGATGACTCACTTCGTCCAAGCTCTTTTGAGCAGGTTGGTATGGCTGTTCCAGAAAACGACGAAGACACTGGATATAAAGGGCGGGTCGGACTTTTTGAAGCAATATTTATGGATGAGCACTTGGGTGAATTTCTTCGGCCTAATCCCAGCGAAGGCGAAATTGCAAAAGAAGTCGCAAGACAAGGATATCTCACTATGGCACAAGACGGTGTACTTAAGGCACTTTCTGGCGAAACCACCCTCGAAGAAGTTTTTAGTGTGGTTGATCTTCCTAGAGGCTAAACATAAAAGCCCGCTAAATAATTTCTAACATTAGAACGAAATTATTTAGCGGGCTTTTATGTTTCTCGTGTTACTATCGCGCGCATTACCCTCCAGGCACTCTTTTCTGGGTAGAAAAGTGAGCGAGTCGCCTGAGGATGATCCCAGTGAGCCACTACAGGAGTGGTACCAGAAAGTCCTTGGGGAAACGCCCTGAAGCCGTCAAGCCTTGCCTAGAGGGTGATGAGTACGATATATAAAAAGAAAATCTCCTTGCGGAGAAAAAGTACAGCATCAAGACCAAACTTCTTGAATGTGCTATAATACTAGCATACCTGAAATTTATGTCAAGTACCCCTGAACTATCTCCGAGAAGTGTTGGTTCTTCTGAAGAAAGTGGCGTATTTGTTGTTCGTGGTGACCGCCAGCTTGATGCTACACTTCGCCCGTCTGTTTGGGATGAGTATGTAGGCCAATCTCATGTAAAAAACAATATCCAAGTGCTTCTTTCTGCTGCAAAAAAACGCGGCGACATGCCAGAGCACGTACTTTTTTATGGGCCGCCAGGAGTTGGAAAGACGAGTTTGGCGCATTTAGTTGCTACTGCTTTAGAAGTTCCTCTTAAAACGACTTCTGGTGTTGCTATAGAGCGTGCTGCAGATCTTGCTGCCATTCTTACAAATCTAGAGCCTGGCTCAATTCTTTTTATAGATGAAATTCATCAGCTTTCTCATAAAATTGAGGAGCTTTTATACCCTGCACTTGAGTCCGGTACACTCGATATAGTGCTTGGCAGGGGCCCATCAGCGCGAACTGTCGAGCTTGCTCTGCCTCCTTTCATGCTTGTTGGGGCAACCACTCGTATGTCACAACTTTCAAGTCCTCTTCGATCTCGATTCGGTGGTGGAGTTTTTCAACTAGATTTTTATTCTGATGAAGACTTGTGTGCAATTATCAAACGTTCTGCTGCGGTATTGGGACTAACTGCATCAGAAGAGGTTATTGAAATGATTGCTAGCCGAAGTCGTGCAACGCCGCGCGTTGCTAATGCACTCCTTAAAAGAGTGCGCGACTACGCACAGGTACATGAGCGAGAAATTGATACAAAGACATGCGAGCTCGCTTGCGAGATGTTTGGTATAGATCAATTAGGACTTACTAAGGACGATCGTCGCTACCTTGAGACACTACTTACTGGCTTTAAAGGTGGCCCCGCTGGAATACGTGCTCTTGCGTCTGCTCTTCATGAAGACCCTGACAGCGTTGAGCACGTATATGAACCATATCTTTTGCGGCTTGGTTTTATTGAAAGAAGCTCGCAAGGACGTCGACTTACACAAACGGGTCGTGAGTATTTACGTACATAGAATACATTTTGGTATACTTAGAAAATGTCAGGACATAGCAAGTGGTCACAGATAAAACACCAAAAAGGTGCAAGTGATGCCGCAAAAAGTCGTGCTTTTTCAAAGTTGGGACAATTGATAGCTCTTGAGTCAAAAAAGGCAAATGGAAATCTTTCTTCTCCTGGGCTTCTCTCTGCAATTTCTCGTGCAAAAGCTGCAAATATGCCAAAAGACACTATTGAACGAGCTATTGCAAAAGGTGCTTCGAAAGACTCTGGGAATTTGGAGCAGGTGGTGTATGAATTTTATGGCCCTGGTGGGGTTGCGATTATTGTTGATGCTCTTACTGATAATAAAAATCGCACTACTCAAGAAATTAAGCATCTAATTTCTAAAAATGGCTTTGAACTTGGTGCACAAGGCAGCGCACAGTGGGCATTTACAAAAAATCCTGATGCTTCTTTGAGGCCGAACGAGCCACTTATAGAACTTTCTGAAGAAGATGCTTTAAAAATTGAGGAGATTTTGACTCTTTTTGATGACAACGAAGATACGCAAGAAATGTATACAAATGCTCGAGGATACGAACGAATGAGTGCCGAATAGAATCAGTGGTACTCTTGAGTGTATGAGGGTTCTTGCCATAGATCCGGGATTTGATCGCTTGGGAATAGCTGTGCTTGAGGGTGATCCAAGTAAGCCGAAATATGTGTGGAGTGATTGTATTGAGCCGCAGAGAGGCGCGCCTTCGGCGCGCCTCTCTGCGGTATTTAGTTCCGTACTTAAAGCAATTGAGACTTATTCCCCAGATATCTTAGCAATTGAATCGCTTTT
>DAIDID010000003.1:0-4382 GCA_027459545.1 Candidatus Parcubacteria bacterium
TCTATCAGAAACCTGATATCTGGTTCTTCGGTGTTTGCGCTTAATAAAGCGCACCCAGGAATACACACTGCAAACAAAGAAAAAACTGAGAATTAGAAGACCCACTACCTCCATTTTTCCCTCCTTTCCTACAAAAGCGCCAAACCAAACTATAGCACAAAATCCCGGAATTTGCCAATTTTTTAACAGTATTTTATTTTCCAGTAGAACGGAACTCTTCTATTTTTTTGTGATTTCCTGTTTGAAGTACCTTTGGAACTTTATACTCTTTTCCTTCCCACAGTATTTTTTCTGGACGAGTAAATACTTCGTGAGATGCAATACGACGCTCTTCTATTGATTCATCTTTTCCAAGCACTCCCGGCAAACGCCGCGTAACTGCATCTATAACTGCCATAGCTGGAACTTCTCCTCCAGTAAGAGTTGCTTCCCCAACTGCATACGTAAAAACTTTTACTTTTATAGAAGAAACGGTTAGTGACTGAAGTATTTTAAAAGCTCGCTCATCAATCCCTTCATACCTTCCACATACAAGTACAATATCAGTAAATCCACCGAGTTTATCTGCTTCGGAATTCGTAAACGCTTTAGCTCCAGGTACAAACCACAACACTGCAACTTTTGGAGGAATTTTTACTAAAAGCTTTGTCTTAGTATTTTTTTTGGTAAGTGGCTTAGCACTTGTAAGAGCTTTCTTCACAGCTTTTACAACAGGCAACGCAGTCATTACCATACCAGGACCACCACCGTATGGACGTTCATCTACTTTCCCCCATTTATTATCCACAAATGCTCGAGGATTTTGGTACGTGATCTTTATTTTTTTAGTTTCTTGTGCTCGCCCTAAAATTGACGCATTAAGATATGGTTCACAGGCCTCTTGAAAAAGTGTGATGAGGTGAAATCGAAGCATGTGCGTATTTATTTAGTATTCAAAAGCTATCCCCACTTTTGCGCCGACTTTATGATTCCATTCGAGTTGGCGTTGATAGTGAGCTGCAGACACTGCTGCTTCAAGGCGTAGTGTATCTATAGGAGCAATTACTTTTTCGACGATTGTCACAATTCGATCAAATTTTTCTTGAAATTGCTCAAACTTTTGTTCGAACTTTTGCTCAATTTTCTGTTCAAGCTTTGCTTCAAGTTTCGCTTCGAGCTTTGCTTCGAGCTTTGTTTCAAGTTTTGTCTCAAGCTTTTGTTCAAGTCTTAATTCGAGCTTTTTTAAGTCTTCTTTAGTAGCCATGTGCTTCACAATCATTGCGATATCTGCATCGTGATCCTTCTTAGTTACTAGTTTTTGAAGATCTTTTTTCTTAGCAAAAGACTTTGCATCCTCTTTCGTAACAAAGACTTTCTTTAGTCGAGTAATGTCTTGCTCAGTTATCATGTATACCATTTTATCATGGTTACCTAATACACAAGTGAAGCTATTCTAGAGTATTTCTGAGTTCTATGTACCGAGCTCTGCAACTACTTCGTCAACTGTCTTTTGAACATTATCTTGAGCTCCGACGTGCTTTCCTCCTATGGGCTCGTTTATTTTAAGATTTACACGAGCATTGTGTTTCATTCCCACAACACGAAGCAGTGTTCGAAGTGCTTTAGCTATATTTCCATCGCGACCGATTATCTTACCCATATCATCAGCATGAACAGTGAGAGTGAGAAGAACGCCCATTTCGTCGACTGAGCGCGTTATAATTACGGCACTTGGATTATCAACAAGTGCTTTTACTACTATATCGAGAAATTGTTGATCTTGTTCCATAGCATTCAGAGTTACGGGTTAGTACGGATTATAAGGAAACGAGGAAAATTTCAGAGGATGTGCGACGGCTTTGCCGTCGCACATCCTCACTTCTTACTCAGCCACTACGGCTTCTTCTTCAGTAACTGGAGCTTCTGCAGCTTCCTCAGCTGGCATTTCAACTTCTACTACTGGTTCTGATTTTGGAGCAGCTGCGAGCGCAGCAGCTTCTGCTGCAGCGACTGCAGCTTCTTCCTCCTTCTTTGCCTTTTCTGCATTTGCAGCTACATTCTTTTCGAGGTTCTTTTTTGATACCACTGGTATCTTCTTTCCTTCATAGATACCTTCTTTTATGAGAAGATTCATAACACTTGGAGAGATTTGTGCTCCTTTCGCAACCCATTCTTTTATTTTTTCTGGAAGCACTGTACTTACCTTGGTCTTTGGGTTGTACGAACCAGCAAGATCAACATATTTTCCGGCCTTTGGTCCAGAAGTTTTCTCAAGCACAGCAATACGAAAAGCCGGGTCATTTTTTCGGCCAATGCGCTGAAATCGAATCATCAACATAGTGAAGCAAATCCTACCAGAACTCTGTAAAATAATCAACTCGAGCAGTAGAACCATTAGAATCTTGTAAATAATCCCACGCAACTAATACCCGCTTCACTTCTAATGCAGAAACTCAGTAATCTGCTACAGTAGAGTAAATGTCAGACTCTAAAGACTTTGGAGGTAAAGAAACATATGTGGGACCTATAGTAATGACCAGTCGCGGGATTGGGTTTTTTAAGTTTCCGGTGGAGGTGGGTGTGGGAAATGAAGGGAAAGTCGCCCGCGGCTCCGCCGCGGGCGCTAATGACATTGATTCGAAGCCTCGCGAAGATCTTTTTATTTCTGCAGAAAATACTATGGGGGCGTTCCCAGGCGACATAGTGCGAGTAGTATCAATTGGAATGGTTGAGGATCCGCGTGCTCGCGCGAAGCGCGAGCACGGAAAGGTGGTCGAGATCATAACTCGTGCACACGAAACGTTCGTTGGAAAACTGATTCTTGACGACAATCCAGGAGCCCCACACGGGCAAGTGCTGATGATTCCTGACTGGAAAAAAATGTATACCTCTTTCATAGTACGTGGCGAAGACTTGCCAGTTGGTTTCAAAGTAGTGCTTCGCTTCAAAGGATGGCTTGAAGCCACAGAACAAGCTCCTATACTTCCTTGGGGAGTCGTAGAAGAAATAATCGGTCCTGCTGGCGTGCATGAGACCGAGATGCGAGCACTTGCACTTTCTCAGGGATTTCATTCAGACTTCCCTCCCGGTGTTATTTCTGAAGCAAAAAAGCTTGAAGACAGTGGAAAAGCAATGATTGCAAAAGAAATTGAAGACGGTATTCGAGCAGGACGAAGAAAAGATTTTCGTGACACGCATACTTTCACTATCGATCCTTTTGACGCAAAAGACTTTGATGATGCTCTCTCGGTGAAATTTCTCGAAAATGAAACTATTGAGGTGGGTGTTCATATAGCTGATGTGTCTTTTTTTGTACGTCCTGGAACCTCAATCGACACAGAAGCCCAAGAACGTGCTACTTCTGTGTATCTAGTAGATCGTACAATTCCAATGCTACCTGAAGTGCTCTCAAATAATCTCTGTTCGCTCAATCCTCACGAGCCTCGTCTCGCCGTTTCAGCTGTGTTTGTTTTAAATAAAAATGCCGAAATACTTTCAAAATGGTTTGGAGAGACTGTCATCCACTCCGATCGGCGCTTTACATATGAAGATGCGCAAGAAGTTCTCGACCGTGGTGAAGGAGATATGAAAAACGAGCTTGTTGCAATTGCAGCACTTGCGAGAAAAATACGCGATCGCCGTGTTGCAAAAGGTGCAATAGGGTTTGATACGGCGGAAGTAAAAGTTAAACTCGATGAAAACGGCAAACCGGTGGAAGTTGTGCTGAAAGAACGAAAAGAGACTAACCTACTCATTGAAGACTTTATGCTTCTCGCGAATGAATCTGTCGCTGAACACCTCGCAGAAGAATCAAAAAAAGCAAAACTTGAAAATGCATTTGTATACCGTGTACACGACCAGCCAAATCCTGATAAAATAGAAGACTTGGCACAATTTTTAAAAGTGATGGGTTATCACTTAGAAACAAAATTAGGACATGTGAAAGGAACTGATTTAAATGCACTTTTAGAAAAAGTAAAAGGCACTCCCGAAGAATATCTCATAAAGACTGCCGCACTTCGTTCGATGGCAAAAGCAACTTACACCACACGAAATATCGGTCACTATGGTCTTGCTTTTGATTTTTATACACACTTTACTTCCCCAATTCGTCGCTATCCTGATTTACTTGTACATCGTATGGTAAAACACTTTGCAGAAGGAGAAAAAGTGACTCAAGAACAACTCGCGCAGCTTGATTCACTTGCACTACACTCAAGCGAGCGAGAGGTTGCTGCTGCAAATGCTGAGCGCGACTCAGTTAAAATGAAATTAGTTGAGTACATGGAAGATAAAGTTGGACAGGAATTCGCTGGAGTTATAAGTGGTGTGTCTGACCGAGGTTTGTACGTAGAACTAAAAGAAACACATGCTGAAGGAATGGTACGCATACGCGAACTCGG
>DAIDID010000003.1:4392-17610 GCA_027459545.1 Candidatus Parcubacteria bacterium
TTTAGTTGGTATGCGCACACAAAAACAGTACGCGCTTGGTGATCCTATCACTGTAAAGCTTGTTGCTGTCAGAATGTTTGAGCGAGAACTTGATTTTTCACTCGTGGCGTAAATAGTCCGAAGGTAGACTGGACTGCATTCGTATTATTTTGCTACTATTACTGCCTCTTCAAATTTAACTGACAATAGTTTTGAAATACCATCCGCTCCCATAGTAACTCCGTATAAAATACCCGCGCGGCTCATTGTCTCTCTGTTGTGAGAAATAACTATAAGCTGAGATTTTTTCGCAAGATTTTCAATCATATCTCCGTATCGACGACTGTTCGCTTCATCAAGTGCTGCGTCGGTTTCATCGAGAATTAAGAATGGTGGAGGATTTACTTGACTCATTGCAAAGATGAGCGCGATAGATGTAAGTGCACGCTCTCCTCCGGAAAGTTGCATGAGCGATTGAACGCGTTTTTTCGGAAGAGCAACAGATATTTCAATACCAGGCTTTTTATTTTTTTGACTACGTGACGCAGGAGTTTCTGAGTAGTTTGTTTCGTCATCTTCGTGTTCTTCTTCTGTCTCAAGTATGTCTTCAAGTACGAGTTTTGCTGATCCTCCGCCAAACATCAACCCGAAAAATTCTTCAAATGAACTATTTACTTTGAACAATCCTTCTGAGAAAGTTTTTGTAAGCTCTTCGTCTAACTCTTTTATGAGTTCATGCAAGCGTATCGCAGACTGCGATAAATCTTCAAGTTCTTTTGCAAGAAATGCTTCGCGTTCAACGGCATCTTTATACTCACTGCGCACGTCTTCTCCAGACCCTCCAGCCTCCTCTACTCGAATCTTAAGTCTATCTATGGCACGCATACGTTCATCCTGTTGTTTCTTTGTATCTTCAGAAAGTGTTTCAATTTTTATGTATGAAAGTGCAGCTACTCCTACCAACGCTAATGCTTCATTTCGTTCACGCATAAAAGCCTCTTGCTGAAAGGTTAGTTCATGAAGTTGTTCATCACAGCGCATGAGCGCTGCCTCTTCGTGCGCTTTTGCTTCGGCTACTGCAAGCACGCGATGACGTTCTTCGCGACCTGTTTCTTCGTATGCAAAAACTGCTTCGCGAGCACGCGCGAGCGAAGCTCGCGCGTGCTCTACATTCTTACTAAGTTCAACATCTCTTAGAGAAAGTTCTGTGAGTTGATTTTCAAATACATACACTACATGCTCTTCTTCAGCAAGATATGCATCACTCGGAGCCGCAAACCGCTCAAAAAATACCGAGATCGCATGACGTACCGATAAAAGTGCTGCTCGCATGGAGCTCGGTTCAGCATCTTCTCCAAGCGTAGTTTGGGAATCAATCTCTTCTTTTAATGCAAAGAAATCATCCCGAGAAACTTTCACGTAAGGCTCTCGCGCTATTTGTATGCTTCGTTTTTTTGCAGCATCGAGTGCACCTTCAACTTTACCAATTTCTCGAGAGTGCTGAGAACGCTCATTGGTAACACGATCTAGCTCACGCTCTGCTTGGCGCACTGCTTCTGCTCGCTTGATTCCTTCTGTGTCATGTGTGGTGCGCTTTTCAAATACTTCAAGCTCTGCTTCGGCTAGCGCGAGCCGCTCCGCGGCTCGCGCCTTTTCTTCTTCAATCCTTTCTTTTTCTTGACTCAAAAAAGTCTCCTGAGTAGCAAAATATACCTGATAGGCGACTTGCAATTCATTTCTTAGACTATCAGCTCGTTCGAGTCGCTCAACTTGCTTACTAAGAAATCGTATATGTGGAGCAATTTCTCTCCGTAGAGCTTCTACTTGTTTTACATTTTCCTCAGTTTTTTCAAGTTTTCGCTGAGCCTCCTGCTTTTTAAATTCAAATATTTTTAGCCCTAGCGCATCCTCAAGCATTGACCGGCGTTCTCGAGGATGTGCAATTAAAATTCTGTCTGCCTCTCCTTGCGAAATAATATGATGCCCTGTTTCGCCGATATTTGCGCTTGCTAACAATTCTTGAATATCGCGCAATCGCGCTTTTGATCCATTTATTGAATACTCGCTTGTGCCATCTCGAAATACCGCACGCTCAATTGCCACTTCATCGAAATCAAGCTTGGCAAATGGACGGCTAGGATTTTCATGAGATGAAGCTCCTACTTTTTGTGGGGTATTATCAAACACAATTACGACTGATGCTCTATTTGCTCGCGGTGCCATGTGTGAACCTGCAAATATCAAATCCTCACTTCGCTTCCCGCGCATTGACTTCATTGATTGCTCACCAAGAGCAAAACGAAATGCCTCTGCGACATTTGATTTACCTGAACCATTTGGTCCAACAATCGCAGTTGCAGCCGATGAAAAATCCAGCACGGTTTTCCGCGCGAACGATTTAAACCCCGCTATTTCTAAGCGCTTCAGCATTCATCTTATTGTACCAAATGTATGCGTACTTTTTTCAACTTACCAACCAGTCACAGTGAGTGCTGCTTGAGCTGCAGCCTGTTCTGCTTCTTGTTTTGATTTGCCAGTACCTCTTGCGATTTCTTCCTTACCGAGAAATACTCCTACCGTAAATTTTTTATCATGATCTGGGCCTGCTTCTTGTAGCGTCTTATAGCTTGGCGTGCTACTACGCTTATCTTGCGCTACTTCCTGAAAATGGCTTTTCGGATCCTGCCAAGATCTATTCTGTATTACTTCATTTATTTTTTGATACAGATGCTTTGCAAGAAATTCCTCGACACTATTAAATCCCTGATCTAGGTATAGCGCTCCAAGCAATGCCTCAAATGCATTCGCAAGAATTATTTGTCGAGCACGGCCTGTATCTTTACTTTCGCCTTTTGAAAGTAAAAGCATGTCATTTATACCTAGTGCCTCGGAAACTCCAGCAAGCGAAACGGTGTTTACCAAAGCTGCTCGGTATGCAGTGAGTTCGCCTTCATCTTTTTGAGGAAATTTTGAAAAGAGAAAATTCGTCACTGCTAGCTCAAGCACAGCATCTCCAAGAAATTCTAAGCGTTCATTATGAGATGAAGCAACTGCACGATTTTCATTTAAATACGATCTGTGCGTAAGTGCCTCAACGAGAAGGTTGAGATTTGTAAATGATAGACCAAGTTTTTTTGCGTAGGGAGCGAAATCAGGCATGTCTTACGTTATAACAGAAATATACAAAAAAGCTAGGTATCTCGCACCGACTCATACAAATATATCCTAGTAGGATTTTGCTGGAACTTTGTCCAGAAGACGCTGTACCGCAGCGATAACTATTGGCAACATATCATCATAGAAATTTAAATCGAGAATATCTTGCAAGCGAAACCACTTCACATCATCGAGACCTCCCTTTCCTTCTTGAAGCTTGAGAGGTTCGTATTCCGAACGTGCGAGGAAGTACGTAACGTGCTTTCGGAATTTTCCTTTTTCGGGATGCGAAGCGATGTATTCGTTTTCTCCTATTTTGCTTTCAAGGGCTATTTCTATTCCAATTTCTGCTTCAATTTTTTCTTTGGTTCCTTGCTGTATATCTTTTCCAGCTTCAATACCGCCTTTCGAAAGAGTCCAGTGTCCAAATACATCATGCACCAGGGCAAGATAATACTGACCATCATGCAATGCATACACTATTGCCCCACCAAGATGCTCAACGGGTAGATCTTCTCTCCGAATTGCCTTTTCCTTTTTGCCTTTTTCGTCTTTACCAGGTTCTCCCATTTCTTTATACACTGCACCAAGAACTCCATTTACGAATCTTCCTGAAGAGTCACCACCGAAAATCTTTGCGAGCTCTATTGCTTCATTTATTGCAACTTTTGCTGGGACCTGTGTGCGATCAGCAAAAAGCAACTCAAAGAGCCCTATGCGTAAAATATTTCTGTCTATTGGTGCTATTTTGGAGATTGGCCAATCTGGTGCTGCTTTTTCTATTACTAAATCTAAGTCAGATCGTTTTGCAAGAACACCATCGAGAAGATGTTCCATAAACGCTTTGTCGGTATCTTCACTCCCAAACTCTTCAATATTTCGAATAAGTATCTCTGGAGTGTCGGAGTCTTGTGCATTCGAAGTGTCCCACTCAAAGAGTGTTTGGAGAACAACTGAACGGGCTAAGTGGCGATTTGCCATATAAAGGATCTGTATATGAGTATGTCCTACTGAAAGCGCCCGCGCAAGAGCGCGGGCGTGTGTATAACTTTACATAAGTATCAAGCTCTGAGAACCTACGCCCCTCCACCAAAACCACTTCGCGATTTTGCTCGTCCTCCTTTTGTTGCAATACGTCCAAGAATTCCTTGTGATTGCTTTTCGCTTTTTTCTTCTGCAACGTGCTTCTCAGCTCGTACTGGTTCCTTGCTACCTTCAGCGTGAATGCGCTCGCGTTTATGTGCGGCTTTCTTTTTACCTTTCACTTCTTCGCGCTTAAGCTCTTTCTTTGTAACAATTTGAATACCCTTGTACATACCAGTTTTTTCATCGAGACGATGTGGGAGTCGGAAAGAACCATCCTCTTGAGTTAGAATGGTGGTTTTGTCGAGTGCATGATGACTACGACGATTTTTGCTATGGGAACTGGTATGGCGCATTCGTACAGACATGTTCCCTACCGTACCATAGCGGCTTCAAAAAGGCAAAACTTGGTCTTTCATGTTGCGATGGCACTAAACACAAACAAATGCTTGTGTTTATATAGATTTCGCGTAAAACTTAACCTGTGCCAATTCAGCGGGACCTGAGTATGGCACTCAAGCTGGTGTGCGATATTTCTCAAACACCTTATAACTTCAACCGTATGCCCGGAGGGGCTTATGAAAAAGAAGTGCGCTTCCCGTTCCCGATCGATTTCGGGGGGCTTACACAAACGGCGATTTGGCGGGGGTTATGATCCTCCTACTCGCTACTATCTACGTCTGGGGCGATGATACTTGCCCCACTGTGCCGTTGGTATTTTGCTTCGGCACCGGCTTGAGTTCTTTAAATAGAACTCGCCAAAACGGGCCTTCGTGTGATTCACACCACACGAAGGCCTTTCTATTTTGAAATTAGTACTTTAGCTATTTTTTGTAAGCACTGACTTTAAAAACGAACGACGATGCTCTTCACACAAACCCTGCTCTGAAATAAGCGCATAGTGTGCAGCTGTTCCATACCCTTTATGTTTTTCAAAAAGATACGTGGGAAATTTGGTAGCTACTACCTTGCTTAGGTACGTATCTCTTACTACTTTTGCAGCAATAGACGCAAGCATAATTGCAGGAACAATCCCATCGCCACCGATAATAGTTTCTTGAAAATATTCTGATGGCGCGCGAAGCGCGCCATCTAAAAACACCGTACCATTTGGTACACCTTCAGCAGTAGTCGCTTCAGGACATACTGCTCGCAAGGCTTTTTCAAGCGCTACCTGTACCGCAGGCAAAATTCCTTGTTCATCAATAACCTGTGCCGTAGAAAACGCTACTTCAAATCGCACTGTTCCTTTTTCCGCTTCTTTTTGGAGTATGCCGTATAGTGCTTCACGTTTCTTTTCGCTTATTTTTTTTGAGTCGTTGAGTCCAGGAAATGTAGTGAATACATCAAAATCCTCATCAAAAGCGACTACCCCTACTGAAACAGGACCCGCAATGGGCCCTCGTCCTGCTTCGTCAATCCCTATAACTAGCGCCATCCGATAAGCATAGCAGGTGTAAATTTGTTATTCTAGAAGTATGAGCCGATTCGTCCACCTACATACCCATAGCCACTATTCTTTTCTTGAAGCACTTCCGAAAATAGACGAGCTTGTGGCTGCTGCGAAAAAAAATGGCATGAGTGCAATTGGTCTAACTGACTCAGGTAACATGCACGGTGCTATAGAATTTTATAAAGCCGCAGAAGATGCGGGGATAAAACCAATTCTTGGAGTTGATACCTATGTGGCTCCACGATCACGTTTTGAAAAAGATCGTACTCTCGATGCAAAACGCTCACGACTCGTGCTTCTCGCCGAAAATATGCGAGGTTATAAAAATCTTCTAGCGCTGGTAACAAAATCACATGTTGAGGGTTTTTTCGAAAAGCCACGAGTAGATACAGAATTATTAAGAGAGCACCGTGAAGGAATTATTGCGATTATTCCTTCTTTTGCAGGCGAAATTCCACTTATGCTTGCTGCTGGAGACTTGCAAGGAGCACATGCGGCTCTTGCTGAGTATCAAAGCATATTTTCAAAAGGAGAAAGCGGCGACAATCTCTTCCTTGAAATAACTCACCATCCGAGCGTCTTAGGACATGAAGAAAAAATGCAAAAGATACTTGCTCTTTCGAAAAGCTCTGGAGTACCACTGCTTGCTCAACACGATGTGTATTACCTCAAACCAAGCGATCGTGAAGCATGTGAGGTCATGCGCCGAATTCAGCATGGAGCTCGAGGTAGAAATGAACAAGAGGATTTTTCGTTTATAAGTGAAAAAGAAATACATAAATTATTTAAAGACACTCCAGAAGCAATTGATGCCTCTGGAGCAATTGCAGATCGTTGCACTATTTCTTTTGAGCTTGGAAAGTGGATTTTTCCAAACATTCCAACCCTCCCTGGGAAAACTCATGAAGTAGAACTTCGCGAGAAAACGTTTCAAGGACTTATCACACGCTCAATGGAAGAATCGCCTACAGTGCTCGAACGCATTGAGTACGAACTCGAAATCATAAATAAAAAAGGATTTGCGCCGTACTTCCTTGCGGTATCTGATCTACTGACCTTTGCTAAAAGCGCAGGAATTCTCACGACGACCCGCGGCTCCGCCGCGGGATCCTTGGTTGGCTATCTCACGGGCATTACAAACGTCGATCCGCTTTACTACAAACTTCCCTTTGAGCGATTTCTCAATCCCGAACGTCCAAAAGCACCTGACATCGATATGGATATCGCTGATAATCGTCGCGACGAAATGATTGCGTACGCAAAACGCAAATACGGCGAAGATCACGTAGCGCAAATAGGTACCTTTGGTACGCTCGCAGCGCGTGCAGCAGTACGTGACGTAGCACGCGCACTTGGACATTCCTACTCAGTAGGAGATCATATCGCAAAACTCATTCCTATTGGTTCACAAGGATTTCCCATGACGATTGAGCGCGCACTAAAAATTGAAAAAGAACTCAAACAAATTTATGACGAAGATGAAGACGCAAAGGAAGTGCTGGACCTTGCTCAAAGAATTGAAGGATGTGTACGACACGTGGGAGTGCATGCTGCAGGTGTGGTAATTTCACCGACACCACTTATCGAGTGGACTCCCCTTCAGCCAGATCCAAAAAGCACAGACAAAGAAAACACCAAGCTCATCACACAGTACGATATGTATTCCATTTCCGACGAATACGGCGGAGTGGGACTTTTAAAATTTGATTTTCTTGGTATCAAAAATCTTTCCATACTTTCTGACTCCGTTGAGCGTGTAAGGAACGGGCTTGGTATAGCTGTAGAGATTGAAACTATTCCTATCGACGACACAAAGACATTTGAAATGCTCGCTCGCGGAGAAACAGAGGGACTCTTTCAGTTGAACGGTTCTGGAATGACTCGCTACTTAAAAGAACTCAAGCCAACTACCATTCACGACATAAACGCCATGGTTGCACTCTATCGACCAGGACCGATGGATGTGATTCCTTCATATATTGACCGAAAAAATAATCCAGAGCTCGTGAAGTATTTGGATCCGCGCATGGAAAAATTCTTAAAAGAATCTTACGGGCTTTTGGTTTACCAAGATGACCTTCTCTACTGCGCTGTAGAGCTTGCGGGATACTCATGGCTTGAGGTGGATAAATTCCGTAAGGCTATTGGAAAGAAAAATCCAGTCGAAATGGCAAAGCAAAAAAAGCAATTTACAGATGGCGTGGTTGAACATGGCCAAACAGCGGCATTTGCCGATAAACTCTGGCAACTTTTTGAACCATTTCAAGCATATGGATTTAACAAAGCCCATGCAGCAAGTTATGGAAAAGTCGCGTACCAAACGGCCTACATGAAAGCAAATTATCCATTTGAATACATGGCTGCCCTTCTCACTGCTGACTCTGGAGACACAGAGCAAATTTCGACGTACGTAAATGAGTGCGTTCGCATGAAAATTCCCGTGCTTCCACCAGACATAAATGAATCTAATGCCGACTTCACAGTGACCGTTACACCTCAAGGAAAAGTGATACGGTTCGGACTCACTACTATTAAAAACTTTGGTGAAGGAATTTCAGAAGCAATTATTGCCGAGCGAACTGCGCACGGACCCTTTGCATCACTCTCTGATTTTCTTTCTCGAGTAAATTCTAAAAATCTAAATAAAAAAGGACTCGAGTCACTCATAAAATGCGGTGCACTCGATAGATTTGCAAATGAAATTGGAGGGCGTGCAGCACTTATGGCTCATATAGAACTTCTCCTTGCCTTCCATAGAGACGCCACAACCACTGCACCACAAGACTCACTCTTTGGAAACATTTTATCAAAACCCGTACTTTCCCTTCCGAAAGAAACTGAAATTCGTCATACAAGTCTTAAAGATAAGCTCGCATGGGAAAAGGAACTACTTGGAATTTATGTGTCTGGACATCCACTGGATGCTCATGAAGATACGCTAGCAAAGGCTTCAGTGACTATTTCAGAAATACTTTCAACTCCCGATACTCTGAAAAACTACATTTTACCCGTGCTTGTAGCAGAAGTGCGACTGGTACTTACCAAGACTGGTGAAAAAATGGCATTCGTGCGATTTGAAGATAAAACAGAATCAATTGAAGCAGTTGTATTTCCAAAACTTTTTAAAGAGCGTTCACAGCTCGTACTTTCTGGAAATTGTTTGCTTATAAAGGGAAAAGTATCAACTCGAAATGGCGAAACGAGCTTCGCCGTTGAAGACCTAAAGGCGCTCTAAAAATGTATTTTCTTTTGGGTACGCTTTTGTGGTATTCTCATGAGTATGGATTCAAATTCAGTACACCAAGCAACGCTTGACGAAAAACGTCATACACTAGCTCATCTTTTAGCAGCTGCGGTACTTGAGCGATTTCCCCATGCGAAGCCGACCATCGGCCCTGCCATAGATAACGGTTTTTACTATGATTTTGATTTTGGTAACACAAAAGCACCAGTGGAAGCTGACTTGATTGGAATTGAAGAAGCAATGCACGAACTCCTTCCTTCATGGACAGAAATGCATGGTACGGAAGTCTCCGAAAAAGATGCTCGTTCACGCTTTGCAGGTAACGAATACAAAGGGGAAATTATTGATGAGGTAGTTTCAAAAGGTGAAAAACTAACGCTATATACTGCAGGTGACTTTACTGATTTGTGTCGTGGTGGACACTCTGAGCGTCCGTCGCACGATATTGCTGTTGATTCATTTATACTTGATCGCATTGCGGGAGCATACTGGCGTGGCGATGAAAAAAAGCCCATGCTCACGCGCATTTATGGTTTAGCTTTTGATACAAAAGACGCTCTCGATGCATACCAGCTCCAGCGCGAAGAAGCGAAGAAGCGCGATCATCGTAAGCTCGGCAAAGAGCTTGACCTCTTCACCTTTTCAGAGCTGGTAGGTTCTGGTATGCCGCTTTTCACTCCACGAGGTACTATCGTACGTTCAGCCATTGTAAATTACTCACGCGAACTAAACGCTGAGCTCGGTTTCGGTGAAGTACATACACCAAACATCAACAAAGGAGAACTTTTCAAAATTTCTGGTCACTATGATCAGTATAAAGAAGACATGCTTAGCGTAAGTTCACAATACGTCGAAGATGAGATGTTTATGAAGCCAATGAACTGTCCGCAACATACGCAAATCTTCGCTTCCCAGCCTCGCTCATATCGTGATTTACCAATTCGCTATTCTGATTTTGCTACGCTCTATCGAGATGAACGACCAGGAGAACTTTCAGGACTTACTCGCCTTCGCTCATTTTCACAAGACGATGGTCATATTTTTTGCCGAGAAGATCAAATAGAAGATGAATTGAGTCAGGTACTCACTTCCATCCAAAAAGCCCTCGCTACGTATAAAGTACAGTACTGGGTACGACTTTCTCTCCGTGATCCGAAAAACAAAACAAAGTACATAGGTGAAGACGAAACATGGGAAAAAGCACAAGACATCATGCGGCACCTTCTCACTGAAAAGAATATTACATTTAAAGAAGCCGAGGGAGAGGCGGCATTTTATGGTCCAAAGATGGACATTATGGCCGTAGACGCACTTGGACGTGAATGGCAAATCTCAACCGTGCAACTCGACTTCACAATGCCTTCGAGATTTAAGCTTGAATACACCGCTGAAGATGGAACAAAGAAAACACCTGTGATGATTCATCGAGCGCTTGTTGGCTCTCCAGATAGATTTATGGGAGTTTTGATTGAGCATTATGCAGGAGCATTTCCTGCATGGCTTGCGCCAGTACAAGCAAAGGTTTTACCAATTTCTGATAAGCACGCTGGATATGGCGCAGAAGTAGTCGCCGCGCTTCGCGCGGCGGGCATCCGTGTAGAGCTCGATACCTCCCATGAATCCCTCGGCAAAAAAATCCGCGAAGCGAAGATACAGAAAATTCCCTACTTACTCGTAGTTGGTGATAAAGAAATCGAAGAAAAGATGGTTTCTATCGAAAGCCGCGATCATGGCAAACTCGAATCAAGCTCTGTAGCTGAATTCAGTGCAATGCTCCTTAAAGAGATACACGAGCGAGCGTAAAGAGCGTGAGCCCACCGCTGCGAGCTACGCACGTGCTCTTCGCTCGAATCTTTTACCCTTCAACAACGGCGAGCGCACGAGTAAGTGCGAGCTTGCTTCCAGTAATACCTGGTGAGTAGCTTGAGTCGACAGCATTTGTGAGAGCGCCTGTAAGTCGCTCAAGGAAAGTAGTCGCACAGTTTTGTGTGAGCTGTGCAATCTCAGCATGTACACTTGTTCCATCAAGTCGATTTCGATATGCGTCATCAAGTGCACAGACTACCTGTGTGAGAAACATCTCAGCATCACCTCCTTCGCGTACAATTTGTCGTAGCGTTCCAAAAACCGTGTCGCGATTACCATGTAGAAGCGCTGCGCAGAAGTCACGCACGTCAGTTGAGATCACTCGTGCAGATTCTTCTTTACGAGTAGTTTGTGGTACATACGTAGATGTCGCTCGCTCTGGCATTACAGGTGCTTGCATTTGGTGAGAAGAGATTATTTCTTCTGCAGACTGATATGCTGGCTTAGCTGCTTCTTCCACTGGAGCCTGAGTCTGTGAGTGACTTTGCACTTCAGGAAGTCGAGCGAGACCGTTTACGATATCATCTATAGTAAGTGTTTCGCCTTGTGCAAATGAGCTAAATCCTTTTAGTGCAGAGTATGCAGATGGATTTTGTTTTGTTGGCATTGCAACACTATGACTCACTGCTGCAGTTGAAGGAGTATAGGTTTGCGGATGAAGCTCTGGGTAATTAGAAGCATGCGAAGGTGAAGAATGTGTTCCATGTGCAGTATGAGCAGATGCTGCTTCGCTATGAGCTCCAGGGACACCGACACCTGCCACAGCAAGTGCGCTCGGCTGATTTAATATAGCGTTTACGTGTAGACCGAAATTCTGCAAGCGTAGACGTATAAATGGGATCAATTTGAATATAAGCAGGTATGCAACTAAAAGACAGAAGAGTATTAGCGCAGCCCAGTACACGATAGTTCCGACAGGACCGAGGTCGAGACCTGTATACGGAATTTGTGAAAGATAGACACTTGCTACCTGTGCTACTGGAGCATGTGGAAGAAATACCTGTCCCGATACACCACCACCTCCACCAGAAAAGACAGTTTCTATAATTCCGCTTGGGACTGAAACACCTCCACATCCACTGATGCATCCACCTCCACCTGGTGGTGGTACTGGTGGTGGTACGCAGTCTGGGTAGGTTCCTGTATCCCCTGTTGGACATATCTGTGCAGGTGGCGGTGTTGGTGTTACGCAGTCTGGGTAGGTGCCTGTATCGCCCGTAGGACAGACCTGAACTGGTGGCGGTGTAGGCCCGACACAATCAGGATAGGTTCCCGTGTCGCCTACTGGGCAAACTTGAGCTGGTGGCGGTGGTGGCGGTGTTGGTGTTACGCAGTCTGGGTAGGTGCCTGTATCGCCCGTAGGACAGACCTGAACAATCGGAGGTGTTATAACTACCGGCGGCGTCACTATTACTGGCGGCGTATCTACAGGAGGTGAAGTCGTGTCAGGTGGAGTTGTTATGTCAGGAGGAACTACAGTTCCACCACAGTCGCAGGGAGCGACATTAGTTGAATCAGGAACAGTAGGAGTTGGTGAATCAACCACTGGTGGCGTATCTGTAAGAGTTGGAGCATTATCACAATTACAAGGAGCGATGTTAGTTGAATCAGGAGTTGATGGATCAACAGAATCAACAGCAGGAGGAGTGTCAGTTAGTGTCGGGTTGGAACTTACAGATGTGTCAGATGAAGCAGGAGTACTCACCACAGGATCGCTCGTAACAGAAGTAATATCTGCTGTAGAAGGCACGTCCGAAGTAATGGGTGTATTAGTTAGTGTTGGATCGGTAAGGGATGTATCTCCTGCAAATAGACCACCACTTAAATCTCCTGGGCTCGTATCTGTAGTGAAAAGCCCACTATCAATAGTATCATCAGCTTTAGCTGATGATGGCGATGTTAGTCCAGTCGCATATGCTGTGCCAAATCCCAGTACTAGTACCATAGCAACAGCTAAGAAGCCCACTAAAACTGGACGCTGCTGCAGATATACGAAGTGACTATTTTGTTTTTTCATGTTGTTGAACAATTCCTAATAATGTTTGGTAAAAAATTACTCCTGCCGTTAAACGGCGTACAAAAAGAGGAGAGCTGGCGAACGAATCGATAGTTCGATTCGTTCGCCATAAACTCATCCCCTAAGGAACAACGGGTGCATCCGAGAAAGAGAAAGCATCCGTCCAGAAATGACGGCGACCTGGAAAGCGATCAAACTGGACCGCCTTACTGGTCTCAGAGGCATATATCGAGCCATCTGCCATCTTGATGTGCAAGCACACCAAGAAGTAGTAACCACCCGACATAACCTCAGGCGACATCTCCACCACCATCCATTTCCGCCCTGGAGCGAAAACGAATTTCCGAACATCAGAGAAGTCCACTCCCGTAGGAAGCTCACTTTCTGCTGTCTGGAAAATGCAGATGTGGCAGGGGTGGC
>DAIDID010000004.1 GCA_027459545.1 Candidatus Parcubacteria bacterium
GCGAGTTGTGGAAGACTGCTTGGGTTTCTGTGCTTGTTCTAAAGACTTTCTTTGTGTCTGTCCTTTAACTTGTCCTTGAGAATGTCCTTTAGAAAGTACTGCCACTTCACGCCTATCTGGTGCTTGCTTTGCGAGCTCTGAAAGCGTTGGGGTGTCATCCATAAAAATCCGTGGCTCTTGGTAGTCGGCGATTTCTTGCAAAAGAAGATGTGCTTCTCGAGTAATTAAATTTACATTCATATCTGAAAGAAGTGCTCCTGATCTCGCCACAGATAAAATGCTCGAAAGAGCGAGAAGCTCTCGAGAAAGCACTTCTCGCGCTCCACTCGGAGGAAGTATTGCAGCATCGATAAGCCCCACCGCTATTCCATCGAGTCTGTTTTTCAAAGAAGGTGCATTTGCAAAAGCTGGAGTGATGAGCTGAATTGCTTTGGCAAGTCTTTCGCTTTTTCTGTAGATGTAAATTCTTCGTATGTCCTTATCAAATACGTTAGAAAATATTACTTTATCTAGGACAAAATTAGAATTACTAGAACCAACTTCTTGGGTCTTGGACAAACGAATTTCTTTATCTTGTCCTTTTTCTGGCATAAGTAAGTCTTTTATATTGTCTTTTAGGTGATTAAAGACAAGTATACCTGCTTAGCTGGTTGTCGCAATACCCTTAGAAAACGCAGTGTATTTTGCAGAAAGTGATAAAATAGTACGTATATATGCCTGCAAAGAAGCGTCGCAAAAAACAAAAAACCGATCCTAATATCGTAGTGAGGATTGGTATTGGTTTGGTACTTATAGCACTTGGCATCATTCTTGCGCTTGGTGCTGCTGGCCTTGCGGGCACTGCCGGTGGAGAAGCATTTCAGTTTACTTTTATGCTTCTTGGCGTTGAAGCACTCGTGCTACCTGTGGTGGTCGTGGGAGTTGGTATAGCAGTTCTCACAAAGCGACTTTTCATATCTGTTCGAACGAGCATCGGCATCCTGCTCATACTTTCTGCCGTGCTGATTTTTTTGGGAACTATTGCTTCGATCGCACCAACTCTAGGCGGAGTGATTGGAAATTGGCTTGGGTCTAAGCTCACGAAGCTGTTTGGATTTCCTGGGTCGTTTGCACTACTTTCAGCTGAAGCAATTATTGGAGTTGCTCTTGTGACAGACATCGTTGCGCTTTTTGAAACACTCATAACCGGCACACGCAAAGCGTCAAAATCTATTGCCGCAGTAAGTGTGACACTTGCAAAAAGAGACGCCGAGCTTCCCGACATGGAAGAGTCGGCAGGTATAGAAAGATTTGAATTTACGGATGAACCACCACAAGCTCCCGCAGAAGCCCCCGAAGCAATTCCCCATGAACCAAAAGTAAAACTCTTTACCGATGCACAAGAAGCTTCAGGCACTATCGTTTCTTCAATTCCAAACTTCGATGCTGAGTACAATCCCCCACCACTTTCACTCCTTGGAGAAGACAAAGGCAAACCTGGTGTGGGCGACATAAAAGCAAATGCAAATATCATCATTCGTACTTTTCATAATTTCGGCATTTCAGTAGAAATGGACGAGGTCTCCGTAGGACCAACAGTCACTCGCTATGCGATAAAGCCAGCAGAAGGGGTGCGTCTTTCTAAAATAATCTCCTTGCAAAACAATCTCGAGCTCGCTCTTGCTGCACATCCTGTGCGCATAGAGGCACCTATTCCTGGAAAATCGCTCGTGGGAATTGAGGTGCCAAACGCCGCAAAGGCAATGGTCGGGCTTGGAGGCACTATGAGCGCTCCTGAGTGGAATTCAAGTGGCAAACCCCTCCTCGCTGCTCTAGGCAGAAATATCTCTGGTGAGCCGCAATTCGTAAATATCGCAAAGATGCCTCACGGGCTTATAGCTGGGGCTACTGGCTCTGGAAAATCTGTGGCTATACATGCAGTCATCACCTCTTTGCTTTACAGAAATGGGCCTAATCAAATGCGCTTTATAATGGTTGACCCAAAGCGCGTTGAGCTCACTCTTTATAATGGTATTCCGCACTTACTCACTCCTGTTATTACTGATCCAAAGAAAGCGATAATCGCCCTTAAATGGGCAGCGAAGGAAATGGATCGCCGTTACAACATCCTCGAAGGGGAACAGGTGCGAGACATTGACTCATATCACCGAACTGTCCTCGAGCCTGCAAAAAAGAAAAAAATATCTCCCCTTCCTGAAGAACTTCCTTACATTGTAATTGTTATCGATGAGCTCGCGGATATCATGCAGACGTATCCGCGCGAGCTTGAGGCAGCTATCGTGCGCCTTGCGCAAATGTCTCGCGCAGTAGGTATCCACCTCGTGCTTTCTACGCAACGCCCATCGGTAAATGTCATTACAGGGCTTATTAAAGCAAATGTTCCTACTCGAATGGCGCTGCAAGTTGCTTCACAAATAGACTCACGTACCATTCTTGACTCTGGCGGTGCTGAGTCCCTCCTTGGTGCTGGAGATATGCTCTATCTTTCTTCAGACATGCAAAAGCCAATGCGTATACAGACAGCCTACATCTCAGAGGGAGAGGTTAAGAAAGTCGTGCACTATATAAAACAGCATAATGCTGGAAACCTAATAACTGTAGACCTCGGAGGGAATGGTGTGAGTTTGAGTGAGCCAAATGACGCAATACTTCAAGCAGGTGAAGATTCTGACGTAGATGACGATCTCTACACTGAGGCGCGCGAAGCTGTGGAGGAAGCAGGGAGAGCTTCGACCTCATACCTACAGCGAAAGCTCAAAATAGGCTACTCCCGCGCTGCGCGCCTCATGGATATACTTGAGGAGCGTGGAATTATAAGCGGTGCAGATGGTTCAAAGCCTCGTGAAGTGCTTTCTCGAGCTCCGGCCGGGGTTCAAGCGAGTGAGGAATCCGTAGAGAGCGAGAGTGATTTTTAGTCCATGATAGTTCGAGCCTTAACTGCAATTATCCTCGCTTTAATTCTCCTATACGGAATACATGAGGCATTACCGCTCATAGAAGGGCCTAAAATTAACCTCACTTCCCCAAAAAATGGAGAAAGTTTTTATACTGGCTTGATAACTATTTCAGGTACTGCTGTGCATACTCAAGCAGTGCGGCTAGATGGCGCCCCACTTTTAACCGATGAATACGGCAATTTTAAAACCACGCTGACGCTTCCCCACGGAGGCGCTATACTGACTATATCCGCTACCGATCGTTTCGGAAGGACGGTGTCAGAAGAGCGAACGGTATTTGTGCCTTAATTAAGAATTACATTTATGCCTACAAAAAAAGCTACGAAGAAAGTAAGTAAGACCGCAAAGCAAGACGTTGAAGCAAAAGATATTGATATAGCAGACGGTGGAGAAAATACTGCAGATGCCAAACGCAAAGCAATTGACCTTGCTATAAAGGAAATAAAAACGAAGTTTGGTGATGAGGCAATAATGACCTATGGCGCAGGAAAGCAGGCAGCAATGCCATCAATTCCAACGGGATCAATTGGTCTTGATGCTGCGCTTGGCATTGGAGGACTTCCTCGCGGCCGCATAGTTGAGATATTTGGCCCAGAGTCTTCTGGTAAGACAACGCTCGCACTTCACTCAATAGCTGAAGCACAAAAAAAAGGAGGCGTATGTGCCTTTGTCGATGCTGAGCACGCTCTTGATCCCGAGTACGCTCGGAAAATTGGCGTAAAGCTCGAAGAACTCCTTATTTCTCAGCCAGACACAGGCGAACAAGCACTTGAAATAGTCGAGTCGCTCGTACGTGCTGGATCGATTGATATCATCGTCGTTGACTCTGTTGCAGCACTTACGCCAAAAGATGAAATTGAAGGCGACATGGGCTCAGCGCAAATGGGTAAGCAAGCTCGCCTCATGAGCCAAGCACTTCGAAAACTCACGGCTATTACTTCAAAGTCAAAAACGATCATTATCTTTATAAACCAAATCCGCATGCAGATAGGGGTGATGTTTGGAAATCCCGAAACTACGACCGGTGGAAAAGCGCTTAAATTCTACACAAGTGTGCGGCTCGATATCCGCCGTATTGCGCAAATTAAAAAAGGAGAAGAGATAGTGGGTGGACGCGTACGCGTAAAAGTAGTGAAAAATAAAGTAGCGGCGCCATTTAAAACTACGGAATTTGACCTCATGTATAACGAAGGCATTAGTCGCGAAGGGGAAATTATTGCGCTTGGTGAAAAGTACGGAATTGTTCAGAAGTCCGGCTCAAGCTATAGCTATGGCGAAGTGAAGCTTGGCCGCGGGTACGATGCTACGCGCACGTTCCTCCGTGAAAATAAACCTATTGCAAACGAACTCTTGAAGCAGATACGGGTAAAGCTTGCAGAAGCGTAGTGAGGGCGTTATAGACTAGCCATACAAATGCTGCGATCGTAAGCAGGACGAGTGCCTGCACTATAAATCGTGTCTCAAGAAAAGCTGAAAGGTAAAAGTGCGCAAATGCAATCGTATTTGAAGGAGAAAGTGCAGGCTCGTCTTTCAACACCCGAGCCACCCACACTTCCCTGCCAATTCCCCAAAGTGAGACTACGAAAAGCGCTATAGAAAGCGTGGTGGTATTTAGAATTGTTCGAAGTATTCGTATAGTATGCACACGCGTCATTACGACACTTGCAACTAGCGAACGACTGTAGGTGATTGAATTATTTTGTTCCGTCATATTGAAGTGCTTCTTTAAATATTTTTTTTGCGCGATGCACACGAGTCTTTACGGCAGACACCGTTGAATGCTCTGCGGCTGCAATTTCCTCCTGTGATTTTCCTTCAAGGAATTGCAGCCGCAGAATTCTCGCTGCAGACTCGGGAATTCTTGAAAGTGCGATAAATACTTCATCGTGAAGTGATAGATCTTCTATAAATGCTGCTTCATCGGGTAAACGCTCGTAGGTCTCTGGATCAAGCGTGAGTACGCGACCACGAAGCTTTTTATTTTTCTGATACTGCGTATACGCGAGTCGAGTGAGTATCGTATACGCCCATGAAGAAAATGTTGCGCCTTCCTGCTCTTTAAATGTATCAGCGTGCAAATAAATACGCGTGAAGGTGTCTTGCACTACCTCCTCGGCGTCTTCTTTGCTGTATAGAATGGTACGAGCTTTTCGCATAAAAGCTGCTTCATATCGCTCTACTAAAAGCTCAAAAAGCGCAGGATCTTTACGAGAAGCTGCGAGTACCTGCACATCTGATAGCTCGCCGCTTTCGGCGGCGAGCTTCTTTTCTCGCGCTTTCCGCATGTTTACCTCCTGCATTATGTCCTGTATCATACCCTGTATTGGCCTGTTTTGGGCATTTTTTATAACCACCTAATTACCCCTTAAGTTTCCTATGGCAATTCTCTCATATAACGAAATAGTGCAGAAAAAGGTTATTGAATATAATAATGAGCCGTATGAGGTTCTTTCTTCTCATGTTTTCCGCATGCAGCAACGAAAGCCCGTAAACCAGACCAAGCTCAGACACCTTGTTTCTGGGAAGGTAATCGAGATATCATTTCACCAAAATGAAAGTGTTCCTGAAGCAGATATCGACACAATGGAAGCTGCATACCTTTACACAAACAAAGGTGAATCGTGGTTTGCAGAAAGCGGAAATGCAAAAAATCGTTTTTCATTTCCTGAGTCTATGGTGCACGACAAAGTACAGTGGCTAAAGCCAAATGCTCTCGTTAGCGTAATGACCTATAAAGAAAAACCAGCAACTATTTCAATTCCGATTAAAATTGATCTAAAAGTGACTGAAGCACCTCCTGCTGTAAAAGGCGATACGGCGACGGGCGGAAATAAGCAAGTAACGCTTGAATCAGGTGCAACAGTACTCACTCCCCTTTTTATAAATGAAGGTGACGTGCTTCGGATAAATTCCGAAACTGGTGAGTATGTGGAGCGAGTAAATAAGGCCTAGGCTGCTAGGTATGGAAGAAGTCCCATGAAGCGTGCTCGCTTTATTGCAAGGGCGATTTCGCGCTGCTTTGCTGCAGACATTCCTGTACGTTTCTTTCCGAGAATCTTCGCGTGAGGATTTGTAAATTGCTTTAAGTACGCTACATCTTTGTAGTCTACAAATTTCTTGTGCTCGAGCTCTGGTCGTTCTGATTGGTATGCCATATGTAAGTACTTTTACTGTTATTAAAAAGGAATATCCTCGGGATTAATTTCATCATCTGGATATTGTATATCGCTCCCGAAAGATCCTGACGGCATTTCCATGCCTGACTCTTCGGCTACTGGGGCACTTCCTTGAGAAGAAGGCATACTAGCCCCCGCATCACGTGAAGCGCCACCCATTCCCCCAGTCGCTGATGGGCCAAACTGGAAATTATCTACCACTATCTCTGTACGATAATTTTTCTTTCCGTCTGCTTCCCATGAGCGAGTTTGAAGACGTCCTTCTACGAAAATCGGACGACCTTTTTTCATATACTGCCCTATGATCTCAGCCTGTCGCGCGAACGCAACGACATTATGATACTCTACGAGCTCCTGCTTTCGACCTTCTTTGTCGGTATAGGTTCTATTTGTAGCAAGTGAGAAATTTGCTACCTGCTGCCCTGATGGAAGAGCACGAACTTCCGGATCGCGAGTGAGATTTCCGTACAGAAGGACTTTGTTTAGGTACATAGTGCTTTGTGAGTTACTTATACTGCTGCGCCAACTTCTTTTAATGCAGCGTCGAGCTCAGCTTCTGCTACTACATCTTCCTCCTCAGCAGGCTGCTCTGGAATTTTCATATAAAACTCATGCATTTCTTCTGCGTGCTTTGCGGCTTCCTTTGTAGTACGCAAGTCAATAAAGCGAATAATTTTCGCATCTGCCTTTGCTGCGTTTACTACTTCAGTGTGCCCTGCTCCATCTGCTTCATATACAATCCAGCAGAAAAATGAAGTATTGAAATCTCTACGACCAGTAGTATCCATGCGAGAGATGGTATACGCCAGCTGAATCTTCTGCGGCATACCTTCTGCTACAACGGTGCCATTTTTCGATATAAGAGCCTTAATAGCTTCGTATGATTTTTTTGAATCTTCCTGAGGGAGTTCGCCATCTAGGTGAAAACCGAGCTCGTATACCCGTACTTCAGAGTCATTTTCGACGTCGCTCACTTGAGTACCACCCATTTCTGAGCTTGTACTTTCCTGCATTTCTGTCTCAGGCATTTCCGCCTTAGTGTCTATTTTTCTAGCCATAGTAAATCGATAGTAGCACGGGATTTTAGGCACCGCAAGAAAGAAAAAATGAAGGAGTTATAAAGAAAAGCTGAGTTTTTGACACGAATTCTGAAGTATTGCCTGCCGAACGGTTTCCTCATCTTCTCCACGTATGCGAGCAAAAGCCTTAATTACATCAATAACTGCAGTTGGTTCGTTTCTTTTTCCACGATTTGGGGCAGGTGCAACATATGGCGAATCTGTTTCTGAAAGTAAATGTGTCAACGGAACGTACCGTACGACCTCATCATAGTCATGGGTAAACGTAAGAACGGCAGTATAGGAAAGTGAAAAATCAAGTTCAACGAATTTTTTTGCTTCTTCTATTCCCCCTACGAAAAAGTGCATATCTCCTCGAAGCTTTTCTCCGTATTCTCGTTTTTTCGAAAGAAGCATATCTATGGTGTCGTGGTACGCGTCTTGTGTACCTTTGCTCGGACGCGAGTGAATCATCAGTGGTTTATTGTACTTCACAGCGAGCTCTACCTGCTGCTCAAAAATTTCCTTTTGGATTTTTTTCACTCGTTCTGGCTCGCTCGGACGATAGTAGTCAAGCCCACACTCACCTACTGCTACAACTTCAGGTTGCTGTAGTAGTGCTTCAAACTCTGCAGCAGCGAAGCCTTGCTCTGTGTCATTAGGATGAAGTCCTACGGATGCGAAGAAAAGATTCTTTTGTGCTCTATCCGCTTTATGCTCCTTTGAAACTTCACGAACCGCCGCAATTGCAGCTTTAGAAGTAGAAATATCTACCCCAACAATAAGCCCGCCTATTTCTAGTTCTTGTAGTCGAGTAAGTACCTCTTCACGATCTGCATCGTATTCTGAAAATTGTATGTGGCAATGAGTATCGAAATATCGCATACCTATGCAAGCCGCGGAAAAAGATTTTCTGGTTTCTTGTTTTCTTGTATTGCATTACGTATTTTTTCACTCGTTTGAGGCATAGCCATAGCTAGCATGTGTCCGATGGTATGTAATTCTTTTACGAGACCCCGTATGCTTTCTTTTCCTTTTTCGGGATCAGTTTTAATAAGTTTAAATGGCTCTTCTCGCGTGATTTTTTCATCTATGTCTTGAATTTTTTTCCAGATAACATCAAGTGCTTGTGCAAACTCAAACTTCACCACCAACTCTGCGTGAGTAGAACTATCTACGACCTGCGCATCAATAGGCTCTATGTGCTCTTGCGCAAGCTTTAAAACACGCGCAACTACATTTCCAAGACCATTTACTAAATGTGCACCATACCATTCGTCGAGTTTTTCCCAGGTAACATCTGAATCCTCTGTTGGGTGTATGTGCCGAAGCAAGAAATATCGAGTCGCGTCCGTACCGTATTTTTCTACTAGCTCATATGGATTAATTACATTTCCCAAACTTTTACTCATTTTTTGTCCGGCTGAGTTTATGAATCCATGATAAAAGACTTTGTCTGTGAGCTTTATGTTTGCAGACATGAGCATTGCCTGCCAGATTATTGATTGAAAGCGCACCTGATCCTTCCCTGCTAGTTGCAGTGTTTCGCCTTTATTCCAAAATTTCTCAAAGGCGCCGTTTTGATCTTCTGGCCATCCGAGTGTTGAGAGGTAGTTTGTAAGCGCATCAAACCACACATACATTACTTGTTCGTCGTCATCTGGAACTGGAATCCCCCACGACAAACGTGCTTTTTCACGAGAAATACTAAAATCTTCAAGTCCGCTTTGCACGAAAGCTAAAGCTTCTAGTCGCCGCCAATCTGGAAGTATGTGCTTTGGATCGGAAAGATAGTCTATAAGCGCATCCTGATATTTCGAAAGTCGAAAGAAATAATTCTCTTCTGTTATTTCTTCAAGTAGCAAATGTGGGTGAATGAGGCAGTGTCCTTCGTCATTTACATCCTTTTCTGTTTTGTATGACTCACAACCAACGCAATATAAGCCTGTATACCTTTTTTTATAAATATCTCCTGCCGCATCACACCTGCGCCATATTTCTTGCGCCGCTTTATAGTGCCGTAAGTCTGTGGTGCGAATAAACGCATCGTACGAAAGATCCAATGCTTCTTTAAGTTTTTGCATTTCATTCGAATAGTGGTCAACATAGGAGTGCACATCTTTCCCTGCTTTTTTTGCTGCTTCAAAAATCTTTTGTCCGTGCTCATCCGTACCAGTTGAGAAAAAAACAGCATCGCCCCGTAAACGCCATGCTCGTGCAAGTGCATCTGCTTGTACAAACTCTAACGCGTGACCAATATGCGGATCCGCATTTACATACGGAAGTGTTGTCGTAATGTATTTATTCATTATGCTGAAGCTCTCTTAGATGCTGCTCTTGTTGGGTGTGCTACTTCTGCGGAGGCGAGTGCTGCGAGTCGACGTTTTCGCTTATCAAAATCCGCAAGCGCTTCTCGCAGTACTGCAGCGAGCGGAACGGCGAGCACCACTCCAAGAAATCCCGCCAAATCCCCTCCTGCGATCATTGCGATAAGTACGAGCAACGGCGGAACTCCCACTACTTTTTTCACAATAAGTGGATGAATGAGTGTGCCTTCGAATTGATTTACCACAATGAAAAGTCCTGCCACATATACTCCTGGAATAAATCCTCCCGCAGTATAGGCGATAAGTACAGCAGGAAATCCTGCAATAAAGGAACCAAATATCGGAATAAGCTCGGCTATTGCTGTAAACACTGAAATCAATAGCGCATCTGGAATTCTAAGGAGAACAAGTCCCAGATATATTGTGACCGCAACAAGCAGCGAGAGCAGTAGCTGCCCCTGCATCCATTGTCCAATCTTTTTTTGTGATCGCTTCCAGAGGTCAATTACATACGGCTCATACTCTGATGGTGTTACGAGCTTTAGAAAATCTTCCACACCTGTTTCTTGAATTGCGAAGTAAAATGACAACACAACCACAATAAACATAGAAAATATACCCCCAAAAAAAGTGGTGAGTAGCTGAAAAGCGCCCTGTGAAGTATCTGCTGAAAAAGCTGAGCGATATTCGTAGAGAGTATTAAATAAAGACTGTGCTTGGTGTGTCGTGCCGGCAGTGTTTATGAGTGAATTATCTCCGAGGACTGCCGGCACGTTTAGGGTGTTGAGGTATTGAGGAACGGTTGTAATTAAATTTTGTGCGTCGTTTAGTAACGGTGGTAAAAAGAAATAAATAATTCCAAAAAAAGAACCGAACACAACTACATACAACGCTGCAACTGCGAGCATACGTGGCACTTTGTATTTACTGAAAAAAACCACACCCGGCTCTATAGCTGAGGCAATAACCACTGCAGTTAGTACTAAAAGCGCAAGTCCGCGAAGTATCCACAACACATACGCACCCGAAGTAATCAAAATGACCATTAGTATGGTGCCTGGCGTTATGGAAATCGTAAGCTTTTTGTCCATAGCTAAATAGTACCACTAATTTTTTCAGCTACTTCGGCTAGCGTAAGTCGTTCTTGAGAGCCAGTGTCTCTGTCTCGAAGCGTAACAGTATCCTTTAGCTCAGGAGTTTCTCCAAGAGTATCGAAATCGATAGTGATGCAGTATGGGGTGCCTATTTCATCTTGTCGACGATACCGTTTTCCAATATTACCATTATCATCCCATGCTATTGCAGGATGTATTTTTTTTAAAAAAGCTCGAACTTCTTGTGCTTTTTGAACGAGTTCTGGTTTATTTTTTAGTAGCGGAGATACCATTGCTTTAATAGGTGCTACTTTTGGATTAAATCTAAGCACGACACGTTTTTCACCATTAAGCTCGTCTTCATAATACGCATCTGCAAGCACCATAAGCATGGTACGGTCAACACCTACAGAAGCTTCTACAACATGCGGAATAAAATGCTCTTTACGTTCTTCGTCGTATACTCGTAAATCCACACCTGAAAACTTTTGATGCTGGGTAAGATCATACTCTCCGCGATAATGTATTCCCTCTAGCTCTCCCCATCCAAAAGGATATTCGTACTCTATATCGCACGCGTCTTTAGCATAGAAGACTAGATTTTCATGCTGTTTGAAGCGTAGCTTTGATGCTGAAATGCCAAGCGCTTTGTAGTAGGCCATGCGTTCATCTTTCCACTCAGCAAAACTCGCTCGCGCTTCATTTTCGGGTACAAAATACTGCATTTCCATTTGTTCGAATTCTCGCTTTCTGAAAAGAAACTGGCGAGGACTAATTTCATTTCTAAACGCCTTCCCTACTTGTGCAATACCAAACGGAACACTGTAAAAGCCAGTATCCAGTACATTTTTGAAATTTATAAAAATTCCCTGTGCTGTTTCTCCACGCAAATACACCTGCGCGTCTCCCTCTTCAAACATACCGAGATTTGTCAGTGCGAGGAGATTTTTTGCAGTAACTTGCCCGAAGTCTTTTTTGCCACACACTGGGCAAACAAGCTCGGCTCGATGCGCATCAAAGAGTGCATTTAGTTCTCCTTCACTCATCTTTTCATCTGCTGCTACGTGCACCGCTTCTAGCAAATGATCCGCACGGAGCTTTGAATGGCATGCCTTGCACATAACGAGTGGATCTGAAAAACCAGAGACGTGCCCACTTGCTTCCCATACTTTTCCTGAAGTCACAATGCTCGAATCAAGTTGGGCGATATTGTCGTGAGACTGCATACTGCGTATCCAGAGATCAACGAGATTTTTTCGCAATGCTACTCCAAGTGGACCGAGGTCATACGTCCCTGCGAAACCACCATATATTTCAGAACCTGGGAAAATAAAGCCACGGCGTTTGCAAAGCGCAGTGAGTGTTTCAAGAGAAGCTAAAGGCGTGGGTGTTGTTTCCATAGATATGCTTTATTTGTACCTTTAATTTCCCACTGTGCCAAATGTAACAGAATATCCAGGGTCTAAGGGGGTTTGAATTGAAAGTGCTGGGGCGACATTTCCTACCTGTGTATCGGTAAAGCGGTCTGTTCCTGTGAGTGTTTGATTTCCAACGAGTATTGGGGATGTTCCTATCTGAGAACTACTTGGTACAAGTGACACTTGGAAAGCAGCTGTTAGGGGTTTCTTCGTCACGCCCGTGCCTGAAGCAACATTTCCGATATTCCATGTAACCGTTCGCGTAGAAGCATCGTAAGAAACCGAGCCATCTGAAGGAGTAACTTCACCCGTGTAGGTAACGTAGTCTGGAAGAATCATTGTCGCTACTGCTCCGCCGACAGCATTTACGGAATTAGTAACTCCTAGCTCGACTGTGTATGAGGTGGGCTGATTTGGCACTGGAGGCAATGCGCCTGAATTTGCAAATGGTCCCGTGCTATGAACTACGTGTGACTGGAGAGAAAGAGTTGTTGCGACTTCTATGGTGTCGGTAAGTGTATTTGTAATTGTCTGAGCACTTCCTCCTGATGGCTGTCCTGACACTGTCACCGAAAGCGAGATGGTTGGATTCTGAACTGAATTCAGTGCTGTGTTGGTTTTTGTAAACAATGTAAAGTTACCATTCCCTGTATCGTTTGGATTTAAGAGCCCCAGACTACTTTCCGTTTGGGCATCAAACAAAATGGTATTAGCAGAGGAATTATAGTAGCCATTTGTAACTCTCACCTTTGAGGTATCGAGTGCATTTCCGCCAAGCACAATAGAGACCTGACCGTTAGTAATAGACGAGGTGAGCGAATTTATCCAGGTTAGTACTCCTGAAATTGCAGAGTCTGCGCTCACAATTGTAGGATTTGCTTGTCCGTTGTTTAGCGAAAGAGAGACAGCAAGAAATGGTTTGGTGAGGGTGACGTTTGTTGTTTGGCTTGCATAGTCAACGCTTAAGGTCTGACTTCCATCAGTTGGTTCAGTACCGACGGTAAATTCAAATACCTGCTGATCTGCACTTGAGCCACTCAGTGAACCCTTAATCGTGACATTTTTTTCGTCACCTGGTGCAAGTGTGCCAAGCGGAATGAGAGCATTTATAGATCCGCTGGTTGAGGCGGTTTGTACTGCAGTGCCCCCCACCTCTATAGCACTTGGAGTAAAACTCGCTGGGTACTGAGCACCGACTGCTATAGCACTAAGTGGTGCTGTGGCGTTTGAGCGTACCAAGAGCGCAATGGTAAATTCTTGACCAGGTGCAACCGTAGAAATTGATTGAGCTGTTATGGTGAGTGGCGAACTCGTAATAGTAGAAGTATAGGTATCTTGCTTTACGAAAAGCGCATTTGAATTTGCAGTATTGTACTGAAATGTTATTGGAATTGAAACAGCTTGATTTATACTTCCAAAAAGAACTGAGCGTATGACAGGAAGTGTGACACTGCCTCCTGCGGGAATTGTTCCGATGGTAGTTGCATACCGAACGAGTGGCTGAGTGATGTCATCAGCTGAGCGGGTGCCATCAGGATATGCAATTGAGAGATCACTACCCGTGATGGCGGCTGGATTTTTATTCTCGATTGTAATGGTAAGCGGTACAGTTGCTCCACTTGAAATACTGCTTGGGCCTTGCACCGTAAGGATGATGTTGTTGCTTGATACACTATTGCTACCACTAAAGAAAAAGTAGGCAGATACGCCTCCTGCGAGTATGAAAAAAAGTAAGCAGGCTGCAAGGAAAATAACCGTCCAGGAGATTGGTTTTTTATTTTTTGGTTTAGGAGGGGGCGGTGGAGTCCACGAAGTGCGTGGCCTCGGGGGTTCATCAAAATACGATGATACAGGGAAAGATGGCGCACGCGAAAGAGCGGGTGGTGTTACAGACGGCGGCGCTTTTTCTCGATACAGGCGCCGCCGTATACGTTCGAGACTGCTTTCATTTTCTTCAACCATATATAAAGTATAACGCACTATAGACCCGATGCAGTGATTCCTTTATTTATACGAAGTATAATATCTGATCGATTTTTTATAACAGCGAGAAGTACGTCTTTAGTAAAATCAGTCTGAGCAACACCTGGAATTATTCCTGCATCCACACCAAGTGCATGGAGTATGCGGAGTGCCGCAAGGCACTCCGCAGCATCAGCAAAAGATTCTTCCTCTTCCTTAGAAGAACTTAGCTCCGATACGCGCGAAAGTGTAGCTACAAATTCCATAAAAATCTCATATAGTATGGTGCTTGATTCTGATGATTCTTCGTGCACAAGTCGAAGTAGGAGATGAGCAATGCGGCCGGCGCGCTTGCGCGCCGGCGATTCTTCAAGTTTCGAAAACCAATCAGTAGTATGTAGTGCTCCTGCTAATCTCCATCCGTGATTTCCTCGGAGCAGTTGTACATCACATGCTACAAGTGTTTGTAGTGCTCCTGCCATTTTTGCGCCTGGCTTGCGCACCCCTTGTGCACGCGCTCTCACGAGTCCTATTTCCGGCGTAAGTAGTGTAATAAGCGCACTTGCTTCTGCAATTGGTATCCGTGAAAGCACGATAGCTGGTGTGGCGTATTTATGACGCATTAGAATTTCCTGCGGTGGCAAGCATAAAGCGCACTACTCCGATTGAAAGAGTCGCCTCGCATACATCTTTCGCTGTGTCCAACTCCTCCACAAAGGTAATCTCTGAAATACCTGAAAGTACAACTCCTTGAAGCGCTGCTTCTGCTGACGTTTCAACGACAATCCCAACCATGTCTTTCTGGGTAAACCCTTTTTCTTTTCTTGCATCTGCTAGTGCACGCATGAACTCTCGAACATCTCCTTCGCGAATAAGTTCAGGAGTAAGGGTTGTGTCTAGCGACATCTCTTCTGCCCCACATATAACCTCCTTTACATTTATTTCATCCTTAAGAATAGCTAGTAACTCTGGTGAAAATGATTCTTGTATGAACATCCGCGCGAGAGGTTGGCGCACTTTTATGCCAGATTTTTGTCGAAGCATTAGCGCTTCAGAGGCAACTGCACGCAGTTGCTGCATTTCAGTAGTAAGCTTTGCGTTGCTTTCCCCAGCAAGTGGCCAGTCACATAGATGCACACTTCCAAAACTCTGTGGTTCTTGTATTTTTGTTTCTTGATATATTTCTTCTGCAATAAATGGCATGACGGGAGCGATGCACTTAGCAAACTCTGTTAAAACAAAGCGAAGTGTACGCAGTGCCCTGTGCTTGTCCTCAGAATCAGTTCCTTTCACTCTATCTCTAGAACGTCGTACATACCATGTGGAGAGATCATCTATAAATGCGCGCATGGGCCGAACCGCTCGCGGTACGTCGTATGCATCAAACGATTGCTCTGCTACTTTTATAACTTCTGCAAGACGACTTATAATCCACACATCGAGAATTGCAGTGCTTTCTTGAGTCTGTTCAGTATTGTTTGAAAGTTCTTCTTTAAAGAGCTTATAAAAAGCAAGCACATTTCGGAGCATATTTACAACGCGATTTTGAATTTCTTTTACTTCATCATCTCGAAATGCTAAATCCTCAGCCTGCATCAATACACTCGACATTAAGTAATACCTAAATGCATCGGCGCTAAATCGCTCAAGCAACACGTATGGATCCGTGTAATTTTTCTTGCTTTTTGAAACTTTTTCACCGTCTGCAGCGAGGATTGTGCCCGTCGTTATAACGTTTTTAAACGCCGCACGATCAAAAAGTTCGACGCTCATTGCGTGCATGTAGTAAAACCACGCGCGCGTTTGCCCTATATACTCTGAAACGAAATCTCCCGGAGAGCGTTTTTCAAATTCTTCTTTGTGCTCGAATGGATAGTGATACTCAGCAAAAGGCATTGAGCCAGACTCAACCCAGCAGTCCACGACTTCGGGAATTCGCGTAAGCGAATTCCCGTTTTTATCAATGAGTTGAATCTGGTCTATGTACGGCAAATGAAAATCAAGCTCGTGATCAGCATTATGTGGAAGCGGAGTAAATGGCAGCTCTATAAATGAACCCCGATCAGGATTTGTCGAAAGAATCAATTCTTTCGACGCATTTTTATCGAGGCCGTGAGTTACCGAAAGTAACGACTCAAATCCAATTCCATGAGTAAGAATGAGAATCGTTTCATTTGTGTGGGTACGTTCTAGCTCATACAGAAAGTCTGCAAAGCGAAGCTTGGCATCAAGGTAGCTTTCTCCTCCAGGCAATCGCTCCTCATACGCGTGTGTCTTACGAAATTCTCTAAGATCCTGAATTGGTCTTCGCTCATATTCTCCAAAATTAAACTCTGTAATTCTTTTGTCCGTATGTATTGCCGTAAATGGCATGCCAATTTCTTTGCATACAATTTCCGCTGACTCTTGCGCTCGACGAAGCGGCGACACATACAGCTGTGTAATTCCTTTCTGAGAAAGAAGCTTTGCCGACTCGAGCACATCCATTTTTCCTTGCTCGGTAAGTCCAAGACTCCCCTCTGCGATGGAACTTAAAATGTCATGCACATTATCCTCTGTAGTTCCGTGGCGCATGAGCAGGTACGTATTTCCACTTTTCTTAGTGTGTGCTTTGAGTTCTTCAAGCGAACCAATAACCGTAGTATTTCCCTTGTCGTCTTTCCAAATAGGTAGGGGTGTTGCCCAGAAGCGATTTCTAGAAATTGTCCAGTCCGGAGCAGTTTCTAAATTATGCTGAAAACGCCCGTGTCGTAAGTGCTCTGGTGTCCAAGAAATATGCTCATTTTCTGCGAGCATGCGTTCTTTTACTGCTTGAATATTTATAAACCAACTCGACACAGCGTTATAAATAAGCGCTGTCCCACAACGGTAGCAGTGCGGATATGAGTGTTTGTACTGCTCCCGTGAGTACAGAAGCCCGCGACTTTCTAGGTCTTCCTTTATTTCACCCTCTGCTTTTTTAAAATACTTTTCTCGGAGAAATTCTGGTGCATCGGAATTATACGTACCATTTGGATTTAAAAGCGGGGCCATTGGCAATCGCTCTTTAAGACCAAGTGCGTAATCATCTTCACCATATATCACTGCGGTATGCACAATTCCTGTACCATCTTCTGCAGTTACAAATTCTGCCGCAACAACTTCCCATTTCTTTCCGTCTACATCCGTACTCTCTGCAACTTTTGAAATTACATACAGAGGCTCATAGGAAATGCCCACGAGCTCAGTTCCGAGAAATTCTCGTTCAAGATTTTCAAGCTGATTTTTTTCTGCTAATTCCTTAGCGACAATTACATACTGCACTTCTGTTTCTGTGCTTTGTTTGTAGAGTCCGTACTGAATTTTCTCTCCAACAGCAAGCGCGACATTACCAGGGAGTGTCCATGGTGTTGTTGTCCATGCGAGTATGAAAGTGTTTTCGGGAAGTCCATGCTTTTCTGGATTTTTTACTTTGAAGCACACTGTTACTGTCTCTTCAGTAACGTCCTTGTAGGTATTATCCATCGCAATCTCTGCTTTTGCGAGCGGCGTCTCACAATGCGGACAATACATGAGCACCTTGCGTCCTTCATACAGATGGCCTTTTTC
>DAIDID010000005.1 GCA_027459545.1 Candidatus Parcubacteria bacterium
GGGCAGCAGGTCTGGTCGTATCTTCTCGCACAGCCTTCAGTGATGGGGGTAAGTTCGCCGCCACTGCTGCGCCTGGACTACGTGCGAGTGGTCCCCGGGATACAAGGCATTCCCGATACAGCGTATGTCCGTTTTGTCCAGACTTACAAGGGCCTCGACGTGATCGGCGCGCAGGTGATTGTGGTGGTCCGCCTCGACACCGTTGCGAACGTGGTCACATCCGTTGAAACACTGGTATATACAGCCATTCCGACGACGCTTCAACCGGGGACCATGGATGAAGCGCAGGCGCTGAGCCAGCTTCGCGGAAATCTCGGCCTGACCGCCACCGCAACGGTGCGATCGCACGGAGAACGGGTGCGCTGGCTGCGCGGGCAGTGGCGCATCGTGCGCGAATTTACAGTGCGCGGCCTGGATGTTTGTGCGGCTGTGGACGAAGTCACGGGGCAGGCCGACGCGTGGGACGCGCGCCACTACGAGGGCTTGAGCGGCGCTGTATCCGGGCGGCTGGTGTTATTCAATCCACGTAAAAGCATCGTTTAGCGACCACTGTGGAACTTTGTGCTGCACTTTTTTGAGTTCAGCACGCACGTTTCCTGCAACTTTCTGTGTTGGAGAATCAGATGTTCTTAGTTCTGGGTGCTTTTCTTCAAGTTCTTCTAGCTCATACTTAAGTGAGTCTAGTGCTTCGGGAGAAATAGGTGATTCGTCATTTTCGTGCTGTATGGTGCGATACTTGCTGATGACGGCGCGCAGCTTCGCTGCGCGCTCCTTTATGTCGCGAAGCTTCGCTTCGCGACCCCTTTCTGTATTCAAATCCTTCATGCTTCTATCGTACTCAAAAAGAATGCTCCGCGCTAGTTATAGTGTGCCTCAATTCCTCGCTCAACGCGCTGTGGGTCATTTGCGTTACAGCTACTATATCCATCAGCATATAAAATGGTCCGATACGGAGCATTTGGTTTTTGTACCTGTTGTTTTAACACATACACTTGTGCTTGAATTTGCCCATTACTACAAGGAACTGAAAAAACGGGATACGGGGCATTCGTACGAATACCATTATTTGGCGGTGGTAAATTCCAAGTAATAGTTTGACCTTCACATGAAAACGTTCCACTTGTTGCTGAATTTGAATAATCAAACGTATCGAGCTTTTGATCTTGATACAACGCACACTCAAGTGCAGAGTCAGCATTATAAAAAGCATATTCCGACTGCTGTGCTGTTGAAGCAAGTATGACCTGATTGTACGCAACACTTGCAAGAGAAAGACTTACTGAAAGAATAACCGCAGTGAAGATAAGCGCTACGATAAGTGTAAATCCTCGTGGCTTCTCACGCATCGTACTTCTTTTGAAAAAAGAGTGTGGAGGTATGTGTATCATAATTGTGATCCTAACCAATTTTGTAAGTAGTCGGTAACCACTGCCTTACCAGGAACTCCTGAAGTCATCCAAGTAACTGTTGCAGTAATCTTTGCTTCGTTTGTAGCAGGAGTTGCCGTACAACTTCCCGAAGTCTGCACATAGCAGAGCTGGATACTTCGCGTAAAGCGAGATTGGATATTTCCACTTCCAGTTGATTGTGTATAGGTGTATAGATAATTATTAGAAAGTGCATTTAAATACAATGGTGCACAAGAATTATTTGGGCATGTGGAGATTGTGTTTGTAGGTGGATCTACTGTGCAAAAGTTATTAAAACAATCTGGTGAGACATCAAGACCTGCAAGCCAATCACTATCAGTACCTCCACTAGAATTCGCTGCTAGAAAATTATTGTCTCGTATCCCTCGCACATACTCAATTCCCTCTTGTGCGAGGGAATTCCCTATAAGCTCATCACGAGCTACATAGGAGGCGATTAGTGCATGCTGCACAGAAAGAAACGGGCCGACAAGTGCAAGTACGATAACTGCAATTGCGACGAGTGTCTCGACAAGAGTAAAACCTTTTTTTGTACTCAGTGCATTTTTGATCATAGGTTAATTTGGCGCTGCGTGGCAGAAGTCTCAATGTCAAACGTAATCGGTGACTGCCCTGCATTTGCAGTGATAGATCCCTGTACCACTATAGTAACCTTTGGCTGTACACGGCCTTGACTTCCTGAGTCTGCATCAGAAACATAAAAATTTAGTGCGTTTACTGTAATGAGAGGATCGGTTATTAAAGTAAACGCAGAGCCATTTATTGATTCTTGTATTTGTCCGCCGTATAGTCTGTAAGTTATTGTTTCTCCGCTATCATCCGTAAATACGAAACTATTTCCTGGCGTACCAGAAAATGGACAGTTTTGTCCTTGTGTTCCATTGCAACCATAGTTTTTACCCGTGCGTATTTCTCTACTCATAGTATCAATGACGAAGTTGAGATTGTTTGCTATTTGAACGGTTGCGCGTGCATCTTTATCGAGCTTGAGTAAATTTAAATACGCTGCTGCTACAACGACGACGACAATACTGAAGAGTGCGATAGACACCATGAGCTCAATAAGAGTGAACGCGCGCGAAGCTTCGCTTCGCGCGCGTTCACTCTTACCACCCAACATATCTTTAAAAAAATATCTCATGGGCAAGTTGAGCTTACAGACACCTCTCCTAAATTATTTACCAACACACACCGCAAACCTCCCTGAGGAGAAACTACATCTAGTGTGACACTCGAAAAAGCAACTGTTGAATTATTCATTGTAATAACTGCTTGAGTATTTGGTCGTTCATATACTATATCTAAAGTACCGCTACCTGGAGTAAAACTAGTAGATTGACCATTCGAAAGAGTTCCGACTATCTTACTTATCGTATATCCGCCACCAAGCGTATATGTCTGCACGAGTCCATCACCAGAATCATAATAGCAATTCCCTGGTCTAGCATCAGGATAGTTTGCATTTGTTTGCGTATGTCCTGGACAATTTCCCGTATAATCTGAACCAGCTCCTCCGGGATTTGTATCTGCAAACACAACGTAAGAATTTGCTGTGTCTCCGAAGTGCACTCCGTAGCCCGCATTATACACTCCAGAATTGTTACGGCTTGAAAGTCCAAAGGACTGTGCCTCTCTAATAGACAAGGCAATAGTATAGGTAGTATCTGTGAGTAGCGTCGCCGAATTAAAATTTCTCTGACTTACTAAAATTACAATAGTGAGTATGCCGATTATGGCGACGACCACCAAGAGCTCGATGATAGTAAAGCCCTGCTGAAAGCGCAGCCCTGTACTCGTGTTATTTTTTTGAAAGTCCAAACTTAAAATAGAGGGTTCCATTGGGTAAAAAAAGCGAGCAGATAACCGGCTGCCATAAATGGCACGAACGGCACTTCAATACCCATTTTAGGTCCTCCTCGCCTAAACACCAAGAAAAGTATACCGATAATTCCTCCTATCCAGAATGAAAAAAATATTCCTGGAACTGCGGCACTTCCTACCAGAAGTGAAAGTGAAAAAGCCACAGGCGCATCTCCAAGTCCCATTGCTCTGCCTCGCGAGAAAAAATAAAGAAGAAAGAAAACTATCGCAATACCTCCTGCCACTACAAAAACAGTTTCTAGTTTTTGTAGTGAGTTTTTTTGTAAGAGTGCAAATATCGCTGAAAAAATAAAAAGCAAAATAGAACTCCCCCAAGGCACTATAGTGTGACGTATGTCGTAAAGAACGATAAATGTAAGCACAAAAAGTGCTGCAAGAAATACAAAAAGCCGAAGCGTAAGTCCGAGTGAAAGATATGACACAACAAATAGCGCTCCAAGCATTACTTCAGTTAGCGCATAGCGCGCTGGAATACTTGCCTTGCACGAACGACATCTTCCAAAAGTTACTACCCAAGATAAAACTGGAACGAGATCAAGAGCATCAAGTATGCGTGTGCAGGAATTACACTTTGAGCGACCTGAAAACCAAGACTGACCAGTATATATGCGCTCTGATATCACGCCAGCAAAACTCGCAAGCACTGCACCAAGAAAGAAAAATATAAGCTCAAAAAAAAATTGCATATGTATAGTATAACCGACATAAAAAACAAAAAACCCCGTAGGCGGGGCTTTTTGTTAAACTCTAACTATACCTAGGGACAAACTGTTGCTCCTGCTGTAATTGCTGTATCAGCTTTTTCATTTCCAGTACTATCAACACAGAAACCTGTGTTAGTTCCTGAGTTATTTTGCAAAGGTGCATAAATAGCCCACGCAGAAGATGAGTTACCGCAGATTGGAGTATATGTACTGCCAGCTGCTGTAATTCCTTTGATAGCATTTGCTATAGTTGTATCCGCAGCAAACAAACTACCTGTGGCCGTACAAGTAGTTCCAGTAGTACCGTACGAGTTACCATTACTGTCGTAATAAATCGCTGATTCTGTGAGGATTGTCGTCATATCTGACTTCACCGCAGCGTCTGCTCCCTTGCTTCGTGCGGTGTTAAGCGCAGCGAGCACAACTGCTGAGAGAATTCCGATGATCGCGATAACGACGAGGAGTTCGATGAGGGTAAAACCTCGCGAAACGATTCCAATTCGTCCGCGTCGGATTTTTGTGGATGCGAGTTTCATAAATAAGTATAATTGTAAGTGACGCGGTGTTAGGTGTAATGTCCGCTTCTCTCTATTGTACGAGATAGTGAAATAAATATCTACGCAGGCTGTGGACAACGAATAAATTTTTTCAAAAAATTTGTTAATTAATCGCACCTGCCAAACTATAAATAGGTACGAGCACTGAAGCCAAGAGTGTTCCAACTCCAAGTCCAAGAAATACAATCATCGCAGGCTCAATAAGATCGACGAGCGTGTCGATTGAGGTCTCTACTTCGCGACGGTAAAAATTTGCGAGTGTTTGAAGAATGTTTCCGAGCTCTCCCGTCTCTTCTCCTACACGAATCATCGCTATCATAATTCCTGGAATATCAGAGTGTTTACCAAGCGCATCTGAAATTGATGAGCCTGCTTTCACAGCCTCGCTTGTCTGCTTAAGAATTTCTTCAAATGTCCGACTCCCTACGATTGTAGAGGTGATATCTATCATTTCCACCACAGCAACACCAGAAGCGAGCATCGTTGAAAAATTATCAGCAATACGAGAAAGGTAGAGCTTCAGGTATAGATCTCCAACCAAAGGAATATCGAGTTTAATACTGTCGAAAAAGAGTGTTCCCTGTGGAGTTTGAACCATGCGCCAACTCACAATACCCGCGACCACCACAGCAAACGCAAGGTATACGCCATAATGAATGAGTAAATTAGAAAGTCCGATAACTACCTGCGTATAAAACGGAATAGGTGTTCCTGAGCTCGTGAGAATTGAAGTAACGTTTGGAATTACAAGTGTGAGCATTAAAATCATCACCGCAAAAAACACAAATACCACAAAGACAGGATATATGAAGGCGTTTGATGCCTTGCTCATAACGGCATAGGTGCGGTCGAGATAGTCTGCGAGGTAGCCAAATGTTTCTGAGAGCTTTCCCGACTCTTCGCCAGAGCGAACCATGTTTGTATAAAAGGGATTAAACGCTTTAGGGTGGCGCGCCATCGCTTTTGAAATTGGTGCGCCACCCTGAATGTCATCTGCTACCTCCGTAAGAATGCCTGCGAGATATTTATTATCAACTTCAGCAGCAAGCAGACGAAATACGCGAAGCGCAGAAACTTGTGCTTGAAAGAGCGTTGCGATTTGTCGAGAAAGAATCACAATTTCTTTATTAGACACATGCTTGAAGTAGCCGATGTCCATTGAAAGGAGCGATTTATTTGCAACTGGCTCTATAGAAGAGACGATGAGATCGCGACGCTGAAGAGTAGAGACGGCGATATCCATCGAAAGTGCTTCGATAGTTCCTTCGCGTGTGTGATTGTCTTTATCGAGTGCGTGGTACGTGAAAAGCATAAATGGCTATAAGTAGCGTTCAAATGTCTTAGGGTCGGTAGCGCGCTCATATGCATGCTCAATAGTGACCTCTCCTTTTCGTACAAGCTCAGCGAGCGAGCGATCCATATCAATCATGCCATCTTGCGAGCTGGTTTGTATGACGGTTGCTATTTCATGCGAGCGACCTTCGCGGATGAGATTTGCCACTGCGTTATTATTTATAAGTAACTCATACGCTGGTATAAGTCCTCCTGCAATACGCGGAATAAGACGCTGTGAAAAAATACCTGCGAGCGAGCCTGCGAGCTGTACACGCACCTGTCCTTGCTGATTTGGTGGAAACATATCGATGATGCGATCAATAGTTTGTGCGGCGTTATTTGTGTGGAGTGTAGAAAATACCAAGTGACCAGTCTCTGCAGCAGTTACGGCTGATGAAATGGTTTCGTAGTCACGCATCTCACCTACCATGATTACATTTACGTCTTCACGAAACGCACCCTGCAAACCTGTTGCAAAATCTGGTGTATCTATATGCACCTCTCGCTGATGTATGAGTGATTTTTTTTGATCAAAAAGATACTCGACTGGATCTTCGATTGTGAGTATGTGTTCTGAACGGGTTTCATTTATGCGATCAATTATCGCAGCGAGCGTAGTTGACTTACCCTGCCCTACTGGCCCTACTACAAGGAAAAATCCTTCGAGCCGCTGTGTAAAGACTTCAAGTATTGGTGGAAGGTTGAGATTTGCAAAAGTGTGAATTTCGTGTGGTATGAGACGGAGTGCCATTGAAACAGATCCCTGTGTAACGTAGCCATTTACACGAAAACGATTTTCCTTTGTGTGTGCGTATGAAAAGTCGACTGCTTGTGTTTCAGTAAATGTTGAGAGTCGTTGCTCTGGAGCAATACTCTTGAGTATCTTATCCATTTCATCTGGAGTAAATACGGGTTGTTGCAAAAGAGGAACGAGTGAACCTGACACGCGAATAATCGGTGGAGAACCTGCAGACAAGTGCAAATCAGAACCTCCTTCTCGTATTACAATGTCGAGAAGCTCTCCAATTCGCGTACCTTGTCCGTTACTCATACGTGTTTCTCAATTATTGCTATAGTTTCTGAATATACTTCTGAAGGAATTGCCGATGCTTTAATTATATATCCCGCTGCACCAAGCTCCTTCGCGCGTTCGATGTCTGACTCCTGACCTTGATTTGAAAGCACAATTGTTTTCATAGTCGGCGCCAAACTTTCTTTTTTTAGAGTCTCAAGCACTTCGAAACCATCAATTTCTGGCATAACGATATCGAGTAGGAGTGCATCTGGAGCTGGCTTTGCGCGAAGCTCCTCAAGCACGAGATTGCCATTTTGAAAAACAGTAACATCATGCCCTGCTGCTTTAAATTTCACCGCATACATATCGAGTAGAAATCGATCGTCATCAGTGAGGTAAATTCGATAGGTAGCCATAGATTAGATTTTGAAAAATTGTAACTACGCTGCAGGAACTGTCTCCTCAGCGGGAAGCACTGGAATGTCTTGATCAATCAGCAACTCTCCACCAAGCGTATTTACTTCCTGGAAAGGAATTTCTCCAGCAAGTGCTTTCATTATAGCATCCTCGCGCATGGTGAGCATGCCTTTTTCACGTGCTGCTGCATAGACTTTCTCTTCAAACGGACTCGTGAGCACAACGTGCTCGATATCCTTGTCCATTTTAAGAATTTCAAAGACAGCGAGGCGGCCGCGAGTGCCATTTGGACACTCAGGAGTAGTTCCTGCTTCGTAAAAATTCTTAAACTCTGGGAGATTTTGACGAAATTCTGCTGGAAGATCTGAAAAATCTTTTTCAAGCATCGCCCGTATACTTTCTGACACAGGCACAGGTACACCAGCTCCTGGACAAAGCTTGCGCACGAGTCGCTGACCAATTGCCGCAATAAGTGTTGGCGCAATGAGGTAGGGATCAACACCCATGTCGACAAGACGCGGAATTACACCTGCAGCGGTATTTGTGTGAATAGTTGAAAATACGAGGTGACCAGTAAGCGCAGCTTGAATTGCAAGACCTGCTGTTTCTTTATCTCGAATTTCTCCCACCATTATTACATCTGGGTCTTGGCGGAGTATTGATCGCAAACCAGAAGCAAAGGTATAGCCTATTTCCGGACGCACTTGCGACTGCGAGACTCCAGGAATTTCATACTCAATAGGATCTTCTACTGAAACGACGTTCTGAGTTTCCCTATCAAGCTCTGAGATCATTGAGAAAAGTGTTGTCGACTTTCCAGAGCCAGTTGGTCCAGAAATAAGAATGATACCGTAGGGCTTTTTAATGATGTCGCGTATCTGCACAAGGTCTTGCTTAGAAAAACCAATTGACTCAAGACTTGAAATTGACTTTGCGCTATCCAAAATACGCATTACAATTTTTTCACCGTTTTGTGTAGGAAAAGTAGAAACACGAAAATCAATACGACGACCTTCAACTGACGCAGAAAAACGTCCATCCTGTGGTTTTCTTTTTTCATCGAGTCGTAACTGCGCGAGGATTTTTATGCGAGCGACTACTGCGGCATGCACTTTAAGTGGAAGCTCGAGTGACGTATGCAAATCACCATCCATACGGAAACGCACTTGCACTTTTTCTGGTGTTGCTTCTATGTGAATATCAGATGCTCCTCCTTCTACTGCATATCGAAGAATTGTCGCAACTATTTTTGTTACGGGCGCATCGGCTTTTATAGTTGGCTCAAGTGGCGTTGACTGCCCTTTTGCATCTTTTTCATCTTCATTTTTTTGAATTGGCTCTAATTCTTCAAGCGCTTGACCAACTTCCCCTGTAAGACTTCCATACTCTTCTATCACTCGATCAAAATCAGCTTGGGTTATAAGGAACAGTTTATACGGCATCCCAACGCGCGTAGAGATAAACTGCAGCGCATCGAGCGCTTCGATATTATCTGGGTCGACGATTCCAACTTCTAACACATCACCCTCTGCGGCTATCGGAACAAATTTATAGTGCTCGGCAGATTCTTGCGGAATGTACTGCAAGACTTTTCGATCTACCGGCTCTGCAGTTGCAGAAAGCGTGCGCGTTGGAATACCGTACTTATTTGTATCTGTTTTCGTGAGTACTTCATCCATGTCTGGGATTGTTTATTTCCCTGATACACCAGGAACAGGAGAAAAAGGATCCGGTCTTCCTTCTGAGACAGGAACTACTGCCGTACGAGTATCGACGAGCGAAGTAAAACGAGGATCAGAAAGAATGCTGGTGTTGAAAGAGATTGACTCTGCTTCTGAAGTGAGATTTAAGAATGTTTGCTCAGCAGCGCTTGCTGGAGCGGAGTTATTTATAGAAAGCGCCGAAGTGTTTGAATTGAAAAAAAGCAAATACCCACCTACGCCGAGCGCTCCGAGAATTATTACTACAATAATGATTGTGTTGCTTGAAGTAGACATATTCTATGGTAACCAATAAATGCGGAATGTTATCGCGTACGTATACACTCCTGTAGCTGAACTTGTTAAGACAATTTTTGTAATATCAAGCGGCCGCAAACTCTGCTCTGCGGCAGTGAGAAATGCGGTAAATTCAGAATACGTACCCGTAGCATTCACTTCTAGATCAAGAGAGTTTGTTGAGCTATTTGAAGGAAGTGTAACTACACCAGACCCTGCGCCTGAACCTGCACCAGAATACGCTGGCGCACCTCCGCCTACTGATGCACCTGAGCTCGGAGAAGAACTCGCCCCGCCAGAAGAATTATCTTGGATTGAGAATTGTGACAGTGCAATACCATACTTCGCAGCAAGCGCGTCCATATCTACAATAAGCTGAATATTATCGACTCCATCAGGCATGTACTCCTGAAGTCGCGTAAGTGATGCGGGATCTATAGCTTTCTCTTGTGATTGCAATTGATTTTCTTTTTGAGTAAACGCAGCAGCTGCAGAAAGCGCACTATCATAGCTTTGAATTTGCTGCTGGTCGTTTGCTATCTCACCAGTAAACGTTGGGTATATGTAAAAGTACCCGATACATCCGGCTATGATGATAAGCACAAGTGGTAAGAGACGAGTCATCATGGTTTTGTAGTAGAAGCAGTCTTTGAAACTGTCGGCGTTGAAGTAGCTTGTGATGCAGGTGCAGCTACCACAGGCTGTGCTACTGGTGCTTGCGGTACTGAGCTTTCTTTAACTAACGCAGGATCGAGATTTGCAGTAAGCGAAAACGAAACGTTGTTACCTTTATTTACTGCTATATTTGAAAATATAGCGCTCTTTATGTACTTTTGACTTGCAAAGACATTTGACTGGTACGCAAGGGTATTAAAATCCTGTGCAACACCCGTCATGGAAATAGTTGCTGAGCGGTCATCAGCCACATCAATAGTTATTCCATCAAAGTGCACTCCTTGTGCTGTGATAGCACTAAGAAGTGTGAAAAATTGCGTAAGCGCAACGTGCTGATTCATCACTGCTGCTGCAGCATCTAAGCGCTTCTGGAGTCGAACGAGTTGCGTAACAGCATCTTGATTTACTGATTTTTGTGCAGTTATTACTTGTTCACCTTTTGCATTTTCTTCACTATGCAAAAAAAGTACGTATGCAAAGGTTCCAGCAGCAAGTAAGAGCGTGATGATAAGTATCACGACGGCGGTTATTAGGAAGACATTATTTCCTCCGCGCAAAAATTGCCGGTTCTGAGTAGAAATCGGCTGTTTAGGAACAAACGACGTTGGAATTGACGGAGAAAGAGCCACAAAGTAAGTATACGTTGCAATATGCAAAAGACATATTGCACTTATGCACAGTTTAAGGAAGTTCTTCGAGCTTTCGAAGTGCAAGACCAACTGCTACTGCAAACTCTGGACCAATTTCTTTAAGAAGTGGTCGCATAAATTCCGGTGCCTGCACTTTTGCAAACGGATCAGAGACACGAACATCGATTGAAAAAAATTGCCTTGCATAGGTGATGAGTTCTTTCGTCACTCCTCCACCCCCCGTAAGAAGAATTTCGGAAATTGGTGTCTTGTGTGCAGTTTCATACTGGGTAATCACGCGCTTTGTTTCTTCAAAGATATGCGCGTATACGGATTGAATTGTTTCTAATTGATACGTATCAGGAACAATTTTAAAACCGTTTTCTTTTTTCAACACTTCTGCACGAGCCATTGGTATGCCATGGGCACTTGAAATAGTACGCGTCACATTTTGTCCGCCTTGAGGAATGTAGTGTGAGAGAGCCACAATACCATGCTCAACTACATAAATTTTTGTAGCAGAAGCTCCTATATCAATAATCATCACTGGCTTCACTGCTTCGTCCACAACAGAGCGAATAGTGCTAAAAATCTCAATTTCGTAAAAATCAGCAGTAAGACCTGCGTCTTTCACAATGGTCTGCAAAAGAGTTAATTCGTCATTTTGTACTGCAACTATAAGTACACGTACTTTGGGACTTAATTCTTTGCCATCGGTTATAACATCTGGCACCACAAACCAATCAAGCTGCACTTCAGAAACTGGAACTGGAATATACTTTCGTGCCTCAAGCTCAACAATAGTTTTCTGCTCTTCTGGTGTCTTCGCACGAGGAAGATCTACGAGCGTAAGCAGCGAACGAGCGAACGTTATAGAAATCCCTGCATTAGTGGTAGTGACATTTGACTCATGTAGCAGATCTTTTAAGTTTTCAGCAATTTTATCTGCGGAGAGATTGGTTGCTTGCCCTACTTCTACTCCTCCGTATGGACCAAGAGCTAACTCTCCATACGTTTCAAGAATCGCTGCGCCTTTTTCCTTTCGAAGCTGCACGACTTTCAGTGACGAAGCTCCTACATCAAGACCGATAGCACTGCTGCTTTTCGGTTTTCCTTTAGCAAAACTTGATAAAAAACTCATGTACTTAGTTTATCATGCGTGAGTGAATTTTTTTACTTTTTTCTTCAAAAAAATACTTGAATTACTTTTTCCAAATCGAAGTACGGAGCTTTTAGTAAATGCTGCGGAGAAAATTTCCTGCTATGCACTTATGAAAATTCAAGAAAACACTATAGATAATATCTGCGTGTATTCACTTCTTCCTTACAAAGCTCCACTGACGCAGGCACTTTGCATTGAAGCGAAATTTTATAAGAATGCAAAAGCCTATACCCTTCTTGGTTGTGTGATTGCTTTGTATCTAAAACACAAAGTGCTCATAGAGGCACCTCAGAACATCGTGATTGTGCCAATTCCGCTCGGCGCAAAGCGCCGAGCGGAACGTGGCTATAATCAAGTCGAAGAAATTCTCAAATATGTTTTAAAGGATTCAAATGTCACAAATAAAAAATACACACTAGATACAAAACTGCTTGCCCGCGTAAAAGAAACCACGCCACAGATGACGCTCGGCAGAGCCGAGCGTCTAAAAAACATGAGTGGTGTATTTAAGGCACCCGCTCCGCTTTGTGCTGATACCTTATATATAGTTGTAGACGATGTAGTTACGACAGGCGCAACTCTTGCAGCAGCTCACAGCGCCCTAAAGCAAGCAGGTGCCAAACATACTCTACTACTTGCGATTGCTCATTAGTCTAGTTGTGGTCTGAATTTTCGCCATATACTGAAAATTTGATACGAAGCGATTCATGACTTATAGTGCTAGATACGGAGACGTGGCTGAGTGGTCGAAAGTACCTCACTGCTAACGAGGCGTCCTTTAACCGGGACCGTGGGTTCGAATCCCACCGTCTCCGCCAAGAAATCGGCCGAACGTTTGAATATTTGTAACTATATTCCTGTTGTACCGAACAAATGTCCGACCCCTGAAGTAATTGCCATAGCTATAGCTCCTCCAATAACCACCCGAAGTACAACGCGTGTTTTATTTGCTCCACTTACGTGTGCACTTACTATTCCCGTAATTATCAAGGCAAACAGTACTGCAACAAAGGTGAACGGAACACGTATTCCAAAAGGCGATATAAGAATTGCTACGAGCGGTATAAGCGCTCCAACAGTAAAAGACACTGCCGATGCAAACGCAGCATGACCTGGATTTGTAAGTTCATTTGGGTTTATACTGAGCTCAGCGTCTGCGTGAGCGGCAAATGCGTCATTCTCCATAAGTTCATGCGCAACTTGTAGGGCTGTTTCTTTCTTGAGGCCTTTTCTCTCATAAATATCTGCCAACTCAAGCAGCTCTCCTTCAGGATCTTCTTCAATTTCTCGCCGCTCCTGCTCAAGAAGAGCCTTTTCAGTGTCTCTTTGACTACTTACCGATATGTATTCCCCTACCGACATCGATAGTGCGCCAGCAAGCAGCCCAGCAACTCCCACTACAAAAATTGAGCTCGAAGAGCTCGCTGTACTTGCAACACCAACAACAAGCGCTGCTACGGAAACGATACCGTCATTTGCACCAAGCACTCCCGCACGAAGCCAATTCTGCTGTGTCGAAGAATTAGCATTATGTGGCTCTGTATGTATTGTTTCTTCGATTTTATTTTGCAGCATATATTGCAGGATACAGCATTCCTAAACCCAAAAGAAGTGCCTAAACGCGTTATTCGTAGCTTTATTCAATACCCAATATCTGCGCGAATTTTAAGCCAGCATAAATTCCAAGAATACCGCCAACGGCACTTAGAAGGACTGACGACAGTGAAAATGCATTGCTATTCCAAAGCATGGGAAGAAATCCTCCAGCCGTCGACCCCACAAACATCCCACCCCATATAAGCTTCTTCATATCATAATGATAGCAGATGCATTTTATTCTGAGCTTAGTACTGGAAGTGCGCCTGTGCGAACGACTCGTGCTGAAATAGAATTATCAGGATTTGTTGCGCCAACCACCTCTACCTGCTCACCAACTGAAAGCTGATCCTCGGTTATTGAGATAGGAGCAGATTTCAAACTTGTGTAAGTATCAATCGTTGTAGTAGCTGAAAGTATGACATTTTCTGTGTTGCCATTTTGGAGTGTGAGAATAAAGCCGTTATCATTTAGCACTTCAATTGAGTCTGTTATGAATTCACCTTGTGCGCTGGAGGAATTCTGTGGGGATGGGTTTGGAGAAACGGGAATTTGGTGCGTTATTCCAAGCCTTGTGGCTATCACAGGATTTCTATATGCATACCACGCAAACACAATGAGAATTACTATGAAAGTAATTGTTCCTAAAATCCATCGAGCATTCTTCTGTGATTTCATATCAGAAAGTACTTTATATATTTATACTACGAATATCCGGAGTGGGTTGGTGCACACTATGCCATAATTCAACTATGGAAATGACAGAAAAAACAGCAGGGGGGATTGTACTAGGTGACGGTGGAAGTATCGCCATGGTTAAAAGCAAAAATAGCCAATCATGGCTTTTCCCAAAAGGACGTGTTGAGAGTGGCGAAACAGATGAAGAAGCAGCTTTACGGGAAATTAAAGAAGAATGTGGTCTCGACAAACTTGAATACATCGATGATCTTGGTACCTTCACACGAAGCGCTGTCGGGAATTTTAATGAAAAAAGTGTACATATGTTTCTTTTTGCTGTACCAGCACACTCGATACTCATTCCTTCGCTTGAAATTGAAGAAGTACGCTGGGTTCCCTTTCGCGAAACTGCGGAGCTTCTAGGAACACCGCATACTGAGTGGTTTATAAAAGATCGCGCATGGTTTGCAAGTGTTTTTGACCGTGTACGCGAAGCAATTCAAAGAGACTAAAACACGGGGGGTTAATTTCATCGCACAGCTTTCGCAATAGCTGGAACAACGCGTTTATCAAGATTGTCAGGAATAATTTTAGTGGCTGTAGGATTTGGAATGAGCGCCGCAAGTGCTTTTGCTGCACGAAGCTTTGTTTCATTTGTTATCTTTTGAACACCTTTATCGAGTGCACCGCGAAATATTCCTGGAAAAACAAGAGAGTTATTGAGTTGATTTGGAAAATCAGAACGTCCTGTGGCTATAACCATAGCTCCTCCTGCTCGCGCTTCTTCTGGAAGAATTTCTGGTATTGGGTTTGCGAGAGCAAATACTATCGATTTTTTTGCCATTACTTTTATATGATCCTTTGTTACACTCCCTGGCCCTGAAACTCCAATAAACGCATCTGCATCAATGAGTGCATCGAGCAAATCACCTGAAACTGCACGAGGGTTGGTTATCTCAGCAAGTTCCCTTTTTATATCAGTGAGATCAGTACGGCCTTCGTTTATAATTCCTTTCGTGTCCGTTACGATAATATCCTGAATTCCTGCTGAAAGGAGGAGTTTTGTAATAGCAACTCCTGCTGCGCCTGCGCCTGAAATAACTACGCGCAAGTTTTTACATTGTTTCTTAACGACTTTAGCAGCGTTCAATAGTCCTGCAAGCACCACAACCGCTGTACCATGCTGATCATCATGCATTACTGGGATAGCAAGCGCCTCAATGAGTCTTTGCTCAATTTCAAAACAACGTGGTGCTGAAAAATCTTCCAAATTAATTCCTCCCCATCCTGAGGCTATTGCAATAATTGCATTTACAATTTCATCTGTATTCTGCGTATCAAGCACTATCGGCCATGCATCTATACCAGCTAACTCTTTAAAAATAAGCGCTTTCCCTTCCATAACTGGAAGAGCCCCATACGGACCAATATTTCCAAGGCCGAGCACGGCTGATCCGTCTGAAATCACAGCAACTGAGTTTCGTTTAATTGAATACAGCCGCGCATCCTCCGGATGCGCGGCCAAATGCTTCGAAACCACTCCCACTCCAGGAGTATAAAAAAGAGCAAAATCTTCCTTAGACTTTAGTTTGACTCTCGATTTTGTTTCGATGCGAGCACCAACAGACTTAAACCTCTTTAAAATTTCCGTATCTTTCTTTGTCATGCGTACGCGTAAGTAAATTTATTGAGCGAGATATGCGTGAATTTGTGTTGCGAGTGTATATACCTCATTTTGCAATGTCGCCAGGAGTGATGCGTCGGTAATACTAAAAGTCGCTGTCGTTGAGCTTAAATTTGTAAGCGTGATGAAATAGTGCAGATATCCTGTGTTTTGACCTTGTGAAAGAATCGAAGTCATTACAGGATACGATGACGACGCTTGATACAAGCAAACACTCGGAGCAACGGCAGTGCATGGTTCATATTCTAAAGTAATCTTCGCGTAGTTCGTAATAGCCTGATGAATGATTGGTGGGACGGTGGGATCAGGAACCGTATGCAAAAATGCTGGCAGTGTAATTGTAAGAATACCGCCTGAAGGAGTGCTCGTGGATTGTAGGATTGACTCTCCAGGAGAAAGAGTGAAGGAGGTCGTAGATGTAGCGTTTGCAAGTTGCGCTTGTATCTGTGAGAGTTCGGAATTAAAAAGTTTCGCCTGTGCAGGAGTAGGTGCTGCAGCAAGAGAAACACCTGGAACAGAGAAAAGCAACGCACTGAGTGCCAAAAGTGATATGGTGAAAGACTTCATATGAGCATTATACACGGTATTTCTATATACTAGCTATATGTCACCTGATGATCTGATTACTACATATTTTACGCGCTTAAAAACTGATCAAAAAACCGCTCTTGAGCGCCTCCGAATTTTTTCTATACGCGACCTTCTGTACCACTTCCCTGCTCGTTATGAAGCAGCTGGTCCAACAGGCACCATCTCAAGTGCTCAGGCAGGTAGTGATGTAACACTCTACGGCACAATACGAAAGCCAGAAATGCGAAAGGCCTGGAAAAGCCGCCGTCCCATCGCAGAGGCGTGGCTTGAAGACGCAAGTGGGAAGATTAAACTCATGTGGTTTAACCAGCCCTACATCGCAAAAATGCTAACCGACGGCATGATAGTACGGGCAACAGGAAGAATGGCAGGCACGGCGGAAAAAACATATCTTGCAAATCCTGAAATTAATCGCTCACCTATTCCACCAGAAGACGTGCACGAAAATCTCTTCTCTATTCAGACGAATGGAGAAGATGTAAAAAGTAAAAAAAACGAAGGTGATTCCACTAAAGTGTTTGCAGAGCAAACACTTTATGCAATTTA
>DAIDID010000006.1 GCA_027459545.1 Candidatus Parcubacteria bacterium
CCTTTAGCCAAGCAGGAACTTTCATGTACCTATGCTACGCTTTTGTAGAAAAAAATACAGAGCTCGACAATTGTCGTTCCTGACAAAGATCTAGGCAAGTAGATATGAAATATGGTATTCTCGTTTTACGGTGGCTTGTGATGACACGACCACATTTGGATTTTCTAAGGCGGAGTACCGCTGAGAAAATCTCGGCGCGGGATTAGTTTAATGGTAGAACATCAGTTTTCCAAACTGATGGCAGGAGTTCGATTCTCCTATCCCGCACAGCAGTCAGAGATCCGTTTTTGTATGCCGAGGCCTACAAAAAGGTTCGGAACTCCTGTGCCCATTTTTGAGAATAGTTACAATATGAGCATGGAGGATAGTGTAATTATTCAGCAGTCTAAGGACAATCCAAAAATATACGAGCGTATATACAAAAAATATGCGGACAAAGTATTTAACTACTTCTGGTATCGCACGGGCCATGATAAAGAGCTTTCTGAGGATTTAATGCAAGAAACATTTTTACGAGCCTTTAAGCGACGTATGACCTATGCAGAAAAAGGATATTCATACTTAACATATCTCATCACCATCGCGCATAATCTGCTCGTAGATTACTATCGTAAACCGAAGAGTGTGCCCGTTGAAGACTTGTCAACGGAGACAGTGCCCTACGAAATCACCGAAGATCTCGTGAACAAGTCAGATGCAGAGGCTCTCTGGCGCGCAGTGCAGACTTTGTCAGAAGCCAATCGCGATACACTTCTTATGTTCTATCAGCAAAATATGTCAGTACGAGATATAGCGAAAGTAATGAATACCAGTGAAAATAGTGTTAAGTTGAATCTTTCACGAACTCGAAAGAAGCTGGCTGAGCATCCATATTTGCAGGACATTGGAGGGTTCGCAGATACCAAGAAAAAATATACGAAACCAGAATTCATGTCCCAGGGATAGTTTGCACAGTAGTATTTTTTTGATGAATTGTAAAACTTTTTATATTATGTTCGAGTATGAATGAGGATACAGGATTCAATAACGAAAAGGCACCACACGTACTCAATACTTCTTCAAACCTGCTTGGATTTACATTCCTTATCCTCACCTCGACACGTATTGTTGGATTAGCCAAAGACAGTATTATTCCTAAAATTGCAGCAGGTTGTGTAGCGATTTTTGCAATCAGCTCCTTCCTCTCATATCTGTCTGTTCTCTCAAAATTCCCAAAGCGTAGCCAATATTTTGAAAATGCCGCAAGCTATATCTTTTTCTTTGGACAGCTTCTTTTGACAGTCGGAGCGATACTTCTTTCTGCTAATTTTATTAAATGACACCTTTCGGCGCATAGTCCGTTAGATATAGTGTAGGCGGTCAGTTACTATATGGTCGCCTGGTCGCATTATTCGCTCTAATCATTTATATATATGACAACAAACATCATAAAGAAGGAAAACCAGTCTCATGGAATTACTCCTCATGAGTCACAAGTTAGCCCCTTTTCTCTCATCAATAGGTTTTTTGAAGATGAATTTCTTGATCCCTTCAATATGCTCTCTCCTAGTCTTTTTGGGAACCGCAGGCTCGGTTTAGTGAGTTCCGCTTTCCCAAAGGTAGACGTGTCAGAGACGGCAGACGAGATCAAGGTTGTTGCGAATATTCCCGGCATAGACCCAGACCAGCTCAATATCGAAGTGGGTGACGACTATCTCTCGCTCTCAGGAAAGATCGAAAAGGAGTTAAAGGATGAAGATAAAAAAGGAAAGGTATATCGCTATGAACGCGAGTTTGGTGAATTCCGCAGAGAATTCGGTCTTCCCGCACGCGTAAAGGCTGACTCCATCAGCGCGAAGGCGAAAAACGGTGTACTTACCATTACGCTCCCAAAGTCCGAAGAAGAGAAAATGCACAAAGTGAAAGTCGAGGTTGAGAACTAAACGTATATGGGGGTACTTACCTCGATAGCTCAAACTCTCTTCAGCTGCGGACTCTTAGGGCTTGCTTGTCTCTCACAGCCAGCAAGTCACGCCGTTTCCATTCAATCCTACACTTCTTCCTCCACACCAAATACCGTAACTGTGGTCACTACCGTAGATGGCAAAACGACAACGCAGGTACTCCCTGCTCCATACGGAGTTAAGACGAGTGTCGTGCAAACGTATAATGGTACAACTTCAGTAACTCAGGCATCAACCACTCCTCTTACCCAAGCAGATATTGAGGAGATGCAACAGCAGGAAATAGCATCAGAAAAGCAAATGCAGCTTGTGCAACAGCAAATGGATCAAGTGTTCGCCGATCAACAGAAGCTATTTAGTGATATGTGGGGCACCACTATGTAGACTTTCTTTGGTTCTCAACTCCTAGGCACGTTAAAAGCACCCTTCGAAGGGTGCTTTTAACGTAAGTACCCTTTATTTACTTGTTAGAATCGCAAAAATGAGACAATTCAGCGCATACGCCTAGTGTGTCTCGTTAGTCTCATTTTGTACCTGACTCCTAGGCCTCAAATACATTTAGCGTTACTCGCTGAAATAGCCTTACACGGCCTTTCCTATAAGGTTCAGAACTGCCACGGGGCACAGCGCCATACACCCATATTTTGTATGCTCAGTTTTCACTATATAAAACGTAGATAACTAAAATGCTATAGTCTCTAGAATGAAGGAGGGATACCAACCTAAGCGAGAAAAACCAGACAAAAATGAACCAGTGTCTGTAAGCCGTAGAAAACTAATTGTAGGAGGGGTTTCAGTGGGCGTGGTAGGAACACTCGGTGTAGCTGCATACGAGCTTCATAAGTCTAAAAATACCACTACAGAAGATTTAAGAGAATTGAAAGAGGGAAGTCCTATGCCTGTATACAGGGGAGTATTTCCAACAGGAGAAATAGCTGGTCGTAAGGTAAATGACCTCTTTGCATACTACTTAGGAGTTAAAGAGCACAGCAAGATTCCTGAAACTCTTAATCCTGACTTCGGTACTATTATGTATGATCTATGGCAAAAGAAACTCGCGCTCGTTCACAAAATACGTCCTAATTGGTTGAGTAGTGTTCAAGAGGCAGAGCAGCATTTTGGAGGGCGCTATATCGAGGTATGGAGAGATGGAACTATTACCAAACAAACTCTACCTGAACTAGTTCAAGACGTTGGAGAAACGATTGAAGAAACACGTGAAAATTTCGAGTGGAATCATTTTCACGAGAATCATCGATACGGTTCCCTTTTTGGTCCAGAAGAAGCGCATATAGTGCATCAACTTTCAAAGAACATTACCCCTGAGATGCTTGTGGCGTACTCTGTCACTGAGCTCATGCCATTTGAAGGTGATACGGATCCGTTACTAAAGAAAATGCCACTCGACGTATATGAGCTACTTCTTGCACATGCCGGAAGAGAGTTCCTCGTTGATCTCCCTGCTATTAATGATCCATATGTATCTACAGGAATGTTTCAATTTACGTCGTATGCACTGTATGAAGATGAAAAAGAGAAACGAGGCGCTTCGAAACTTAATTCCTTGATTCATGATCCGAGCAACAGGCTTCCAAGCTCAGTTCTACATCTAGATACTGCACAGAAGCAATTTCAAGCTGCGTATCTCTTTTCTTTGGATAATCTCGCGCGCTTGGTACAGCGAATTGCGAACAATCGCGATCGTGGTCATGATAAAAAGCGACTCCATACTCTTGTTGCACACGAAAGCACGCTTCACAAAGGTCTTTTGCAATACATAGCTGGTGCGCACCACAATCCTGCAGAGTCTATGACCGCATTTACAAAGTGGATCGATAAGGGTTTCCATGGAAACTATGCTGAGATGTGCGGTCCGCGTATTAGATATTATGTGCGCTCTGCGCTGGTGAATTATGAGGAGTTGGAGAAGCGATCTTAATTTGTGAAGGAATAATCCAATATTGTGCGGTTTACTATAATATACTTTATTTATAGGCTTATTTTTGATGCATTTTTGGATTTTTCATAAAGAAATGGCGCACCGCAAAGCGGCGCGCCATTTCTCTTATCTTCGTGATTATCTTACTTAACAGCGTCTTTAAGAGCCTTAGCTGGGCGGAACTTAGGAGTTCGTGTAGCCTTGATCTGAATAGTTTCACCTGTGCGAGGATTTCGGCCAGTGCGAGCTGGGCGAGCCTTTGCAGTGAAGATACCAAGGCCAGCAATAGAAACCTCATCGCCAGACTTTAGTCCTCCAGTAATGCAATCAATAACTGTCTCAACTGCGCGATCAGCATCTGCTTTCGTGCCGCCAAGAACTTCTTGTACTTTATCGACAATGTTTGCTTTGTTCATAGTGAATACTGTTTCTTTTAGTACTAAATCCTCCCAATGGAGGCCTGTTCGGAAAGTATAGGAAATGAGCCATATTTTGCAAGCCCTTTAGAACATATGCGGGGATAGCGAAAAAATGGACAAATACCTATTTTAAGTTGTAATTAGCGAGCGAATTCTACCACGCGATTCTCACGGATGACGTTTACTTTGATTTCACCAGGATATTTGAGCTCGCTTTGTACGCGTGCTGCTATGTCTCGAGCGAGCTTGTGTGTTGCAAGATCAGAAACTTTGCCAGGATTTACGAAAATGCGAATTTCACGACCCGCTTGTATCGCATATACCTTCTCTACACCTTCAAATCCTGCTGCGATGCGTTCGAGGTCACCAAGTCTCTCTAAATAGCGCTCCAGCGTGTCTTTTCGTGCCCCAGGACGACCAGCAGAGAGAGCATCAGCCACTTGTACTATGACTGATTCAGGTGTTTCAAAGGGATATTCCTCATGATGGGACTGCATTGCTTGGATAACTTTTTTATCAATGCCGAATTTCTCAAGAATTCGCTTACCAATTTCTACGTGTGTACCCTGCACCTCGTGGTCTACTGCTTTGCCGATGTCATGAAGGAGCGCTCCTGCGCGTGAAATGTCGGGATCTGCACCAAGCTCAGAAGCAAGCATTCCAGCAAGATGTGCCATCTCAATTGAATGCTGCAAGACATTTTGCCCGTAGCTTGTGCGGAAATATAGACGACCAAGCAGAGTGATGAGTCGAGGATCGAGACCGATAACTCCAGCTTCAAACGCAGCCTCTTCTCCTTTTAGTTTAACCATTTCTTCTACTTCGTCTTTGGTTTTTTGTACTATTTCTTCAATTTTCGCTGGTTGAATACGGCCATCTTCTATGAGTTTTTCAAGGGCGATTTTGGCAACGTGCCGGCGTAAAGGATCGAAAGATGAAAGAGTAATTTTATCTGGACCGTCATCAATTAGTATATCTACACCCGTAGCGCGTTCAAATGCTTTGATATTTCTTCCTTCTTTTCCAATAACCTTACCTTTTATTTCTTCAGATGGAATTGGTACTGAGAGAGTCATTACTTCGCTCGCTACGGAGCTTCCAAGGCGGTGAATTGCAGAAACGAGAATGCTCTTTGCTTTTTCCTCCAATCGCTTTCTTCCGTGAGCTTCGAGTTTTTGAAGTCTCGAGAGCAGAGCAGTCTCTTGCGTTTTTTCAATTTGTTCCAAAAGACGCTTTTTTGCTTCGTCTTCCGACATATCTGCTATGCGCTCAAGCTGCACTCGTTCTTCGTTTAATAGCTTTTCTGCTTCTTTGCGGAGATTTGCCACTTCATTTTCTCTATTTCGTATTATATCTGCTTGTTCGGCGAGTTTGCGCGCGCTTTCGTCGAGAAATTCCTCTCGCTTTAACATGCGCTCTTCGATTTTTTCAAGTCGTTCTTCTCGTTCCTGAATAGGAAGTGTGGTTTCTTCCTCGATCACTTCGGCTTTTTCTTCGGCTTCTTTTATAATCCGATTTGCCCGTTCGCGTGCTTCAAGGAGTCGCTGTTTTACCTCAAGCTCCAAAGATCCACGCTGTCCGAGCGCTATAAGGAGACGAAGCACATATCCAAGTGCAATTCCGGCAAGACCTGAAAATGCAAGAAGACTTAATACAATTTTTATAGACATATAGGCGTGTGCCTACGGTATCACAAACCGCACATTTGCACACTATTTGCTCTTATATACAGTATCTACAAGACCGTATTTCTTTGCGTCGTCAGCCATCATGAAGTAGTCACGATCCACATCCTTTTCAATTTTGTCGAGTGCCTGCCCAGTGGCTTTGGCGAGGATTTTGTTGAGTCTGTCTCGTGTAGCGATGATGTGCTTTGCGGTAATTTCAATATCCGAAGCCTGGCCCTGAGCTCCGCCCCATGGTTGATGAATCATCACTTCTGCATTTGGAAGAGCAAAACGCTTGCCTTTTGCGCCGCTCGCAAGAATAACCGCAGCAGCAGATGCTGCCATGCCTACACACACCGTAGCCACATCAGGCTTTACGTGGTTCATGGTGTCGAGAATTGCGAGACCAGCAGTTACAGAGCCTCCTGGAGAATTTACATACAAAAAGATGTCTTTCTTAGGATCTTCTGACTCAAGGAAGAGTAGTTGGGCGATTATGAGATTTGCAGTGTCGTCATCGATTCCTCCTGTGAGAAAAATAATTCTATCTTTAAGGAGTCGAGAATAAATGTCATAGCCACGCTCACCAAATTGTGATTTTTCTATAACCATTGGTACGAGCATTGATGACTGAGTAGATTTTTTATTTTTTATTTCCATAAATGAGTTTTTTAGTACGCTAATTTCCTTGAATTTGAGCCTGTACGACTTTTTGCTCCGCAATACGTTGCCCCCATGAGTAAAATGCTCCAACAATTACCATCGCGAGGATGATTGTAATAGAGATGATTGCACCCCAAGACGCATTTCGATGTACCGTTTGAGCAGGTTGTTGGGTTGAATCAACTTTTTCTGATGCTGGTGTATCAGTCATTGTCTAAGTATACCAGAATGAAGGTCGGAACTTTGGATTGCTCTAGTTTAAAACTAGTGTTTTGACGTATACAGTTCGCAACCACGGGAAAACGCAGCTTCGGCAGCTTCTTTCCCTTGCCAGTCTTCAAGAGCCACTTCTTTGTTCTGAAGATTCTTATACGTAAGGAAGAAATGCGCTATTTCTTTGAGTGTGTGAGGATTTACGTCACTCAAATCTTTAATCATCGCGAAACGGGGATCGTCTACAGGAACAGCAAGAACCTTTTCGTCCTTTTCTCCAGCATCAGTCATTGGAAGCACCGCTACTGGTCGTGCATGTACAAGAATGCCAGGCATAAGTGGTGCAGTTGTGAGCACAATTACATCAAGCGCATCGCCGTCATCCCATAGTGTTTGTGGAACGAAACCATAGTCAAAGGGATATTGCTGTGCGGTGTGAAGTACGCGATCAAGTGCAATAAGCCCTGTTTCCTTATCTATTTCGTATTTGTTTGCAGAGCCTCGCGGAATTTCAATGATGACGTTCATTTTTTCTTTTGTACCTGGTGCGATATCATGAAGTATATTCATAAATGGTGTGAGTTAAACTAAATAATTCACAAAGAAGCTTCGGTCTCTTTATGAGCCGTCACGTATTGACTCGCTTGATTCATCGCGAGATTCTTCGGCGTCAGCTACTGAGCCATTATCGGTGAAGTTTGTCTCTTCTTCTGTGGTAAGGATGCCGCTTTCAAAAGCAGAATCATCTGCATCCACTACCGAGCTTTGCGCAGTGAGTCCTTCAGCTCCTGAAATTTCAGGCTGGTCGTCCGCAATACTAGTATCTGACATTGCTTGTGCCATTTCTATAGCTCCTTCATCAATACTTTCATCGCTTAGAGTTTCTTCTGATTCATTCTGTGTCATAGATAAAATTGTGTCTTTAGTGTCAGTAATTGAAACTCCTTCTCCATCGGATTCTGCTACATTTTGACCTCCAACTGAGATAATGTCGATATTCCACCCTGTTAATTTAGCGGCAAGGCGAACGTTTTGACCACCTCGACCGATAGCGAGTGACTGCTGGTCCTCGGTTACTGTTACTGTTGCTCGATGATCGTCTTCATCAAGCACAACCTCAAGAACGGTTGCTGGCGAAAGAGATTCTTTAATGAATGCCGTTGCGTCCTCCGACCAATCAATGATGTCGATGCGTTCTCCTCCAAGAGCAGCCATCACAGTAGAAACTCGAACTCCGCGCTGTCCTACAAGGGAACCAACGGGATCAATGTGTGGATCAAGTGAAGAGATAGCAATCTTTGTGCGGCTTCCTGGCTCTCTCGCAACACCTTTTACTTCAAGTGCTCCAGAGGAAAGTTCCGGCACTTCCATTTCAAAAAGCTTTATAAGGAAGCGGGGATGTGAGCGAGAAAGTCTAAGATATACGCCACGAAATCCTTCATCTACCGAGTACAGATATGCGGAAATCCGTTCACCTGGTCGAAAACGCTCTCCCGGAATTTGTTCTTCATACGGAATAATTCCTGTAGCACGGCCAAGGTCAATAAAAATCGCTCCGCGCTCCATTCGTTGAACAAGTCCAGAAACAATTTCACCTTTTTTAGTACCGAATTCATCGAGCACTGAAACTTTTTCAGCCTCGCGGATTTTTTGAATAATTACTTGCTTTGCAGTTTGAGCTGCAATGCGACCAAAGTCATCTTGTGGTTCAAGTGGGAAAATAAGCTCGCCACCGACTTCCGCATCGCGCTTTATACGTCGTGCGTCTTCAATAAGTATGTGCTTTTCAGTGTCAAAGCGAGGAAGCTCTCCCTCAGGAGTTTCTTCAGTGTCATGGTGGTGTGGGCGTTCAGTTTCCTCCTCTATTGCTTCTTCTGGGGAAGGAAATCGAACCATTGTATCGTCTACAATAGTTTTAACTTGCTCAAAGGATACAGTACCGGAATTCATATCAAGCATTGCGCGTACTATTTGCCCGCGCTTACCATACTCGCGCTTATATGCAGTTGCCATCGCGGATTCAATAGCTTCAGTCATTGTTTCTTTTGAAATACCACGCTCTTCGAATTCTCCAAGCACTGAGTGTATAGTTTTGAGATCTAACATAAGTCGGTTATTTAATTGTGCGCACCGTAAGTAAAGTGAGTAGCAAAAATTCAGCATTCTAGCTGCTCTTTTATAAAGAAATGCCCGCGGGTGCGGACATCTCGGGTACATAAAATGTACCACGCAGAAGAATTCACGTCAAATTCATTGACTTTAGTATGCTTTTGGTTGATTCTGCTATCTGGCCAATGTACTTAGGGAGGAAATTCAGTGAGCAAAAAATCGAATTTTGCGGCTTGCGTGGGCGTTATTGCAATGGCACTGGTCGTTGCGCTTTATATTTGTGGTGAGCACTATTTGAGGATCGCCATTCACGCTTTGGTCGACTATGGTGCGCAACTCATGCCAGAGATGCGTGCAAATTGACATCTATATGTAATCAACTACTGCGCAGTCAAACTCGGTCCCGCATCTGCGGGACCGTTTTATTTTTAGACTACTGCATAATAAAAATACTTTTTTTATAACGCGCTATACTTTACGTAGTACTACATGCAAGTATCTGAAAGCGAACTAAAAACATTTATACTCGACTCGGGACTTGTGTCTCGAAAAGATGTCGATGCTGCTGAAATTAAGGCGGCAGGGAAAGTAGGTGCCGCAGGTATAAAACAATCTCTCGGAGATGTGCTGGTTTCTGATGGATTGCTATCAACAGATGCGCTTAGAAGAATAAAGGCGTATGTGCTCGGTATTCCTTTTGTAAATCTTAAAGATAGCAAGCTTTCATTTGATATTCTCTCGCTTATTCCTGAACCAATAGCCCGCACGCATAACATCATCGCGTATAAGAAAAACCCCGACACACTCGAAGTAGCAATGCTTGATACTGAAGATCTTCCTGCTATCGATTCGGTTCGAAAAAAAACAGGACTTAATATCGTTGCACGACTCACCGATGAAGAATCAATAAAGCATGCACTCATGCAGTATCAGAAGTCACTCAAAGAGGAATTCGGAGATTTGATTTCTAAAGAGGCAAGTAATTTAAAACTTGTGAAGGATTCAGGTGGCGAAGATGTGTCGGGAGATGATTTAAAAAAAATGGCTGAAGACTTGCCAATAGTGCGCATTGTCGACACACTTCTTCGTCACGCCATCATTCAAGGAGCATCCGATATACACATAGAGCCAATGGAAGAGCAGGTGCTCGTGAGATATCGCATTGATGGTATTTTGCATGACGCAATGACATTACCAAAGCAAGCAGCAGCGGGAATTACTGCACGCATAAAGGTGCTTGCAAATTTAAAGCTCGATGAAAAGCGTCTGCCGCAAGACGGTCGCTTTAAAATGGAAACCGAATCAGAAAAAGTTTCTTTTCGTGTGTCACTTTTGCCTACGTATTTTGGCGAAAAGATCGTGATGCGCCTTTTGCGAGAAACAGGTGAGGGATTTACACTCGAGGCGTTAGGATTTCATGGGTCATCGCTTGAGAGAATACATGACTCAATGAAGCAAACTACAGGTATCATACTCATTTCTGGTCCGACGGGTTCTGGAAAAACAACGACACTCTATACTGTTCTCGATATTTTAAATACACCCGACGTAAACATCTCAACAGTTGAGGATCCTATTGAGTATCAGATGAAGCGGGTAAACCAAACACAGGTAAATCCAGCAATAGGTTTTTCCTTTGCAAACGGTCTTCGCGCGCTTCTTCGTCAAGATCCAAATATCATCATGGTGGGTGAGATCCGCGATGGCGAAACTGCTTCTCTTGCAATAAATGCCGCACTTACCGGACACCTCGTGCTTTCGACAATCCATACAAATAGCGCTGCAGGCGCTATCCCACGTCTTATTGATATGGGTGTAGAGCCATTTCTCTTAGTTTCTACGCTTCGGCTAATAGTAGGGCAACGCCTCACAAGAAGACTTACGGATAGCAAAGAACAATATGAACTAGATCCCGCAGAACGAGCAAAACTTTTTAAAGAGGAAAATTTTGAAGCAGTATTAAAAGCTCTTATCGAAGAAAAGTTGGTTAAAGCAAATACAAAAATGGAAGCGCTGCCGTTTTATCATCCAAAGCCGGGACCGCAGTCAGAAGATGGTTATCATGGACGAATCGGTATCCATGAAGTTCTTTCAGTATCTTCTGCAGTTAAGGAGTTAATTCTTCACGGGGGAATTAGTGATGCAATAGAAGCGCAGGCTCGAAAAGAAGGAATGCTAACGATGCTAGAGGATGGAATTTATAAAGCAAGCAGAGGAGTGACTTCGCTCGAGGAAGTGCTTAGAGCGGTCAAAGAATAAATCTCACCTATATGAAATTCAGTGTCTCTATACAAAAAAGCGATGGTACTAAAGAAAAGCGCATAATGGAAGCAGAATCGCGTTTTGAAATATATGCAACTATAGAAAAGGAAGAAGCAAACGTCATATCGATTACTGAAGGAGCAGGATTTACATTGCCAGCATGGGCAAATATCACTATCGGGAGCGCAATAAATACTGAAACAAAAATCACCTTTACGAAAAATCTTTCCGCGATGCTAAATGCTGGACTCACTCTTTCCCGCGCACTAAATGTAATCGATCGACAGTCATCTAATAAAATCCTAAAAGGAATCGTAACAGATATTGAAGCGAAAATTAGAGCAGGGACGTCTTTTCATGAAGCACTCGCAACCTATCCAAAAGTCTTTTCCAAGCTCTTCATTTCAATGAGTAAAGCAGGAGAAGAAGGCGGAACGCTTTCTCAGACGCTTACGACCGTAGCAAAACAAATGGAGCAGTCAGAAACGCTCACAAAAAAAATAAAAGGAGCGATGATTTATCCCTGCATTATCTTAATTGCGATGGTGATTATTGGAATACTCATGCTTATATTTGTGGTGCCAACGCTTGCCACTACGTTTCAGTCCCTTGGAACAGCACTTCCGTTACCGACACAAATAATCCTCAATATGTCAGCATTTATGACGCACAATCTTCTGCTCGTACTTGCTGGGTTGATTATTCTTGTGGTGGGTGGCGGATTTTATTTCAAAACAAAACAAGGAAGCTCGCTCGTGCTTTTTGTGGCGATGCGTGTACCTGTAATAGGAGAACTTGTAAAAGAGACGTATAGTGCGCGCGCAGCGCGCACACTTGCATCACTCCTTTCTTCAGGAGTTGAGATGCTTACGGCGCTTTCAATTACACAAGAAGTGGTTGGTTCAAATGTTTTTGGCAAAATAATTGAAGATGCCGAAGCTCGTGTGCGTAAAGGAGAAGCTCTTTCTGTGACCTTTATAGAGCATCCCAAGCTCTACCCAGTCTTTTTTGGAGACATGGTAAGTGTAGGAGAGGAGACAGGTAAGGTGTCCGAAATGCTAGGACAAATTGCAGAATACTACGAAACCGATGTTGAAGACCGTACGAAAGATCTTTCAACTATCATTGAGCCACTCCTCATGCTTTTTATCGGAGCTTTTGTAGGAGTTTTTGCAATTGCAATTATTGCTCCTATTTACTCCCTCTCTTCTTCAATAAACTAACCCTGAGTGCGTTAGTATATATAGTATGAATACCGTGCGCGGAATGTCGCTCATTGATGTCATCGTTGGGACGGCAATTATACTTTTAGTATTCCTGTCCCTTTTTGGAATTTTGCAAGCGTCACTGCGTGTTTCGATGTTTGTAAAAAGTGAGTCAACGGCTCTCGCCATAGCAAATAATCAAATAGAATACATCCGCTCTTTGCCATACAACTCTGTAGGGACAATCAGTGGAATTCCTTCAGGTACAATCCCACAAAATGCCACAACAACAGAAGATGGTGTTTCTTACGGAGTACGTACTTTCATAGAGTACTATGATGATCCCGCAGACGGTCTTGGCTCAAATGACATAAACGGCATAACCACTGACTATAAAAAAATAAAAGTCGTAGTTACGTATTACACAACAGCAAATCAGCAGCGACAGGTTGTATTAAACTCAATTGATATACCTCCTGGTGTTGAAACGACCACAAATGGCGGCACCCTAGAAATAATTGTGGTAAATGCAACAGGCGCACCTCTTTCTGGGGCAACAGTGCAAATTACAAATGCGAGCACATCTCCTGCAGTAAATCTCACTACATTTACAGATACGTCAGGAATAGTGGATCTTCCGGGTGCGCAAACCTCAACACAATACGCAATAACCGTTTCAAAAGCAGGATATTCTACAGCGCAAACATACGCACGAGATGCAACAAATCAAAACCCTACACCCGGATACCTAACGGTAGTACAAGGACAAACAACCAGCAGTACTTTTGCAATAGATGTTCTCGGACAAATTAAAATGCAAACTTTTTCGCCAATCACGAGCGGAAGTTTTTCAGACACGTTCACGGACACTTCTAAATTATCCGCACAAACAAACACCACAGCCTCAGGAAATACACTTACCTTATCTGATACTTCGGGAAGTTATGCTTCAACAGGTACAGCGACATCAATTTCTATAAATCCTGCGTATTTGTACTCGTGGGGTTCTGTGAGTGTTTCTCCATCAACTCCAAGTGGCACAAGCGAAGTTGTGCAAGTACTTGATGGTAGTGGAAATCTCATACCAGACACTGTTCTTCCAGGAAACTCAACAGGATTTTCTTCATCTTCAATTTCTCTTTCAGGCGTTTCTACAACAACCTACCCCGCACTTGAGCTCAAGGCAACGCTCGCCACTAACTCAGGCAGTGCGACTCCACAGCTTAGTAGTTGGGGAGTTTCATACACATATGGCCCTGTTCCTCTTCCAAATGTCGCCTTTACCCTTACAGGAGCAAAAACGATTGGTACGACAGGCTCTGGACTTCCTATTTATAAAACAGTTGTGAGTACCACAACAGGCAGCACCGCTGTAAATTCCATAACACTTGAGTGGGATTCATATAAGCTTGCTGTTTCTAAGTATGATATTGAAGATGCTTGTGAAGCTCCTCCGTACTCACTTTCTCCAGGTACTTCGCTCACAGAGTCACTGATTCTCGGTCCGCAAACCACCAATTCCTTACTCGTAACAGTAACCAATAGCGCAACAGGAGCAGTCGTGCCAGGTGCAACAGTTACTCTCACAAATGGTTCGTATTCAAGTACAGCAACATCCTCGTCTTGCGGAGGTGCATACTTTGGAAGTCTTTCTGCTTCGAGCAATTACAGTGTTTCAATTTCTGCTACAGGCTATACTTCTAATACTGCAAACAACATAACCGTCTCTGGTCAATCTTTCTATGGAGCATCATTTTAGTATTTCAACACCAGCAGCGAGTCGCACAAGCAGAGTGCGTGGATTTACCCTAGTTGAAACTCTGATAGTCATAGCTCTCACTGTGCTCGTTGGAGGCGCACTTACAAGCATGATTTTTTATTTTTATAGAAACAATGACTACGTCCTACAAGAAGGAGCAGCAGTACAAAGCGCAAGCCAAGGACTTGAAGTAGCAGTTAAAGATCTTCGTGAGGCTTCGTATGGGGATGATGGCGCGTATCCTATAGCAAATGCCGCAACTTCGACAATCACTTTCTATGCAGACGTGTATGGCACAGGAGATATAGAAGAAGTGCAGTACTATCTTTCAGGAACGACACTCTACCAGGCAGTAACGACAGCCGCAGGTAGTCCTCCTTCGTATGCGGGGCAATCAACGAGCACAAGTACCATTGCAACGTATGTGCGTAACGCAAGCTCGACGCCTATTTTCCAGTACTATGATGATACAGGCGCTCTACTTTCGTATCCTGTGAATGTTGCAAGTATTGCTTCTATTATGACTACCTTGCAAATAGATGTTGATCCGAGTCGCTCTCCATCGCTCTATTCACTAGTTGAAAGTGCAACTCTTCGCAATTTATAACTATGAAAATAAACAATCTACGCACTTGGAATTTTGGTAAGGTCTCTGTGGAGCACCATGCTCCGCGCGGGTACTTAATGCTCCTTGCGATTGTATTTGGAGCGATATTTCTAGGAATTCTTTCAGGACTTTCTAATTCCGTACTCGCACAAAATCGCTACGCTACGCAAAATATCGGAAATAGCGAAGGCTTCTCACTTGCCGAAGCAGGTTTGGATTACTATTCATGGCACCTCGCACACTTCCCGACAGATCTTCAAAATGGCACGGGGCACACAGGACCATATGTCATCCCTTATAATGATCCTGAAGGGGGCCAAGCGGGAACCTATACACTTTCCATAACTGGAAATACATCTTGCAATCAGCTTACTTCAGTAGATATTACTTCAAAAGGCATTCCTGCAGATAACACAGGCTTTGCGACGCTAGTGGGGCATTATGCGTTACCCAGTGTTGCGTTATACAACACTATCGTAAACGCAAGTGTGTGGGCGGGCTCCTCGGCTACTTTTAGCGGGCCCTATCATGACAATGGTGGTATTCGCATGGACGGCAGTGAAAATTCTCCAGTTACTAGCTCGCTTTCGTCCTGGCTTTGCACAAGCTCATTTGGCTGTAGTACAAACACAACAGAGCCAGGCGTTTTTGGTTCTGGTACAAATCAAGACCTCTGGAGTTATCCAACTCCGCAAATTGACTTCAATGCTATCGCCGCTAATTTTTCAAATCTTAAATCCATAGCTCAATCCTCAGGGCTCTATCTACCGCGCTACAGTACGGGCTCAAGTAATAGTAATGCATCACGCGGATATCATTTAATTTTCAATAGTAACGGCACCGTTACTGTGTATCAGGTAAATAATGAAACAAACGTGCGTTCAATACCTGTAGACGGTACTTCAAATGGCTCTCTATCAAATGACTACTCTTT
>DAIDID010000007.1 GCA_027459545.1 Candidatus Parcubacteria bacterium
AATAGGAGATAAAACTGCAGAAGAAATAAAAATCACTATTGGTTCTGCAGTACCAATAACCGAAGAGCTCAGTATGCCTGTAAAAGGTCGTGATCTCGTATCTGGTCTTCCACGTACTATTGATTTGAAATCAAATGAAATAGTTGAAGCAATGCATCGTGAGCTCCGGGAAATGATGGGCGCAATACGTAAGGTACTTCAAGATACTCCACCAGAACTCGCTTCAGATATTATTGATAATGGCATTATTCTTACGGGCGGTACTTCACAACTTCGCAACCTTCCTGAACTTGTGCTTCGAAGAACTGGTGTAAATTCAAATCTCGCACAAGATGCATACTTCTGTGTGGCACGCGGTACAGGAGTTGCTCTTCGCCATATTGATACATACAGTAAAAGCATTATTTCAAAAAGATAGGAGCATTCTGCTGTAGAATAAAGAAATGGCGCACCATGCGTATTTTGTAACAGGAGATATTGAAGAGGGGATTGCGAAGGCCCTCGTTTTTGCAGAAACCAAGCTTGGTTTGCATGCACTAGCAAATCCCGACATTGTGACTATTCGTCACGGGTTACTTTCTGTAGAAGATGCACGAAAATTACGATCTCTTGCAAATCTCTCTCCTACACAAAATACTCAAAAAGTTTTAATAATTTCAGCAGCGCGACTTTTTCATGAAGCACAAAATGCGCTTTTAAAGCTCTTTGAAGAGCCTCCCGAAGGGACGTTCCTGATACTCATACTTCCAGCTGAAGGCATACTTCTTCCAACACTGCGTTCGCGGTTAGTTGAGCTGCCTGCGCAGGACATTACCTTACCAAAGGTCAAATCTTCAGCATCAGTATCTCATGCACAGCGAGTAAAAAGCATCGCAAAAATTCTGGATCGCGCGAAGTCTGATACCGATGAAGAAAAACAAACAGCAAGACTTAGTGCAATCGTGTTCGTCGAAGATCTTACCAAGGATACGTATTTAGCGTGGTGCGAAGAAAAAGATCCGAAAAAGCGAGAAGCACTGCAACTTCTCCTTGAGGAACTACATGCCTTTTTACCAATTTTACATGAACGCTCAGCTCCCCTTAAACTCATCTTCGAGCATTTGTTACTTGTGATGTAGGGTGTGGTACACTTTTCATCATGGCGTATGATTTTTCAGTATTAGATGCACACATAAAAGAAACTGAAGACTGGCTAATGCGAGAATTTGGCAGTATTCGTACCGGGCGTGCTACTCCCGTTATTCTTGATTCTATAAAAGTAGAAGCATACGGCGCTCGCACTCCCATAAGCCAAGTAGCATCAATATCTATCGAGGACTCACGCACGCTTCGTATTAGTCCTTGGGACAAAAGCCTACTAAAGCCAATTGAAAAGGCAATTCAAGAAGCAAATCTCGGCATATCCGTAATGACCGATGATCAAGGACTCCGAGTTATTTTTCCAGAACTCACCGCTGAACGGCGTACGATGCTTATAAAAGTTGCAAATGAAAAAGTAGAGCAAGCGAAAGTTACGCTGCGTGGACATCGAACAGACGCCATAAAAAAACTCGAAGCAGATGAAAAAGAGGGTGGCATGGGACAAGATGATGTGGCCCGATACAAAGAAGACATCCAAAAGAAAATCGATGCAGGAAACAGTCTTCTAGAAGTTCATGCTAAAAAAAAGCATGAAGAAATATCGTTATAAGTTCATTTTCGCGTATGCCTATTTTTATTGAAGTCATTACATTTCTTGTTGTCATACTTGTCCTTATACTTGTGCATGAAGTAGGACATTTTATCGTTGCAAAGCTTTCTGGAATGCGAGTTGATGAGTTTGGAATTGGACTTCCGCCACACGTACTGACGTTCGGAAAAATAGGTGATACATCTTATACCCTTAACTGGTTACCCTTTGGGGGATTTGTAAGAATTTTCGGAGAAAATGGATCTGAGCAAGAAGCTGTAGTTACTGAAAATGCAGAAGTAAAAGAAAAAGAAAATCGATCATTTACAGCAAAGCCGCGCATGCTGCAGGCGCTTGTTCTCGTTGCGGGCATCGTAATGAACTTACTTTTTGCATACATTCTTATAAATGTTTCTGAAGTTATGGGAACTCAGCAACTTTTAGAGTATGGTCATGAGGGTGCTGCTAAAAATATAGCCTTAGAATTTACCTCTGTTACTCCTGGCTCACCCGCAGCTCTTGCAGGGCTAAAAGCAGGAGACAAAGTCACAAATGCAACTATCATCTATGGCGCATTCGGTGTTGGATACTCACAAACTAACCCGCTCGGACTCAGTACGCTTATTAGTACGGACACTAAAAATGCTCCGATTCAGTTTTCAATAGTTCGAGGTACAGTAGCTCAAAAAATTACAGTAATTCCGAAAGAAAATGTCATAGCAGGTTCGCCTACGCGCCCGGCAATTGGCGTTTCAATTTCTGAAGTGGGTACAGTAAAGATTCCTGTGCTTCAAGCGCCTGTGTATAGTGCAAAAGTATTCTGGAATATGCTTTCCCAAACCGCCATGGGCTTGATCACTTTCTTTAAAGGAATAGTGACGTTTAAAGCAAATCTCTCTCAAGTTTCAGGTCCAATAGGTATTGCAGGTATAGTGGGTCAAGCATCAGCAAATGGCCTTGCAGAACTTCTTTCTCTTTCTGCGCTTATATCGATAAACCTAGCGCTTATAAACATCATCCCTCTTCCAGCACTTGATGGAGGCAGATTGCTATTTGTCATTATTGAAGCAATTACAAGAAAGCAAATTTCTCCTAAAATAGCTGAACGAGTAAATGTGGCGGGATTTGTACTGCTTATTCTGCTTATGGTTGTCGTTTCGGCGCATGATATCTTTAATTTGTTTCATTAGAATATACAGCTTATACTAAGCAGATGCGGCAAAGTAAGCTTTTTACAAAGACGCGGCGCGAAGCGCCGCGCGACGAACTCGCGAAAAATGCGCAGTTACTTATACGAGCTGGGTATGTTCATAAAGAAATGGCAGGGGTGTACTCGTATCTTCCACTTGGACGACGTGTTATTGAAAATATTGAATCAATTGTAAAAAAGGAAATGGATGCTCTGGGGGGGCAGGAAATTAGAATGGCAACACTTCATCCATCTGAGCCATGGAAACAAACAGGCGGGTGGGATGCTGTTGATGTGCTTTTCAAAATCGACAGTCGCACCGAGAAAGAATACGCACTTGGTCAAAGCGAAGAAGAAATTGTTACGCCAATTGCTGCTGAGTACGTACCATCATATAAAGATCTTCCCATTGCTCTATATCAAATAGGTCAGAAATATCGTGATGAGCTTCGAGCGAAATCCGGAATTATGCGTGGAAGAGAATTCGGTATGAAAGATATGTATAGTTTTCATACCACACAGGAAGACTTTGAAAAATTTTATGAAATTGTGAAGCAGGCGTATTTGCGAATATATGCACAATGCGGACTTACTGCAAAAGTGACTGAAGCTTCTGGCGGAAGCTTCAGTCAAAAAATCTCCTATGAATTTATGGTGCTTACCGATGCAGGAGAAGATACAATTCTCTACTGCGAGGACTGTGACTATTGTATAAATAGTGAAGTCGCTGAGACCCTTACCGAAGGAGTTGCTTGCCCGAACTGTACTAAAAGAGGAGTAGATTCAAAGCTAAAAAGGGGAATTGCTTCAGAAGTTGGTAATGTGTTTGACTTAGGTGATAGGTACCCTCGTTCGCTCGGTTTTACCTATAAAAATGAGCAGGGAGCTGAGCAATATCCAGTAATGGGCTGCTACGGACTAGGCACAACACGCTTAATGGGTGTAATAGTTGAGGCGCTTGCAGACGACAAGGGGATAGTGTGGCCTTCTGCAGTAGCACCATTTGCAGTGCATCTTGTTAACGCACTGCCAAATGATCCAGAAGCAGTTTCCTATGCAGAAAACCTCTACAAACTACTTTCTGCAAAAAATATTCAAACACTGTATGATGACCGAGACGTTCGTGCTGGAGAAAAATTTGCTGACAGTGATTTGCTTGGCATACCGCAAAGAGTGGTGATTGGAAAAGAAACATTTTCGGAGAATACTCTTGAGCTCGTTTCAAGAGCAACTGGTGAAATTACACGACTCACACAAGAAGCACTACTTCAATTTTTACAGTAATTATGGCACTCAAAATTTCAAGAAGTTCATTTTTTTCAAGTGACATCGGTATTGATCTCGGTACGGGTAATACGCTTGTATATGTGCGAGGACGCGGCATTGTTATGAACGAGCCCTCAGTCGTAGCAGTAAATGATAAAACTGGGCAAGTGGTTGCTGTTGGAGCAGATGCGAAAGTAATGTTAGGCAAAACACCTCCGCACATACGTGCAGTGCGACCTCTTTCCCATGGTGTTATTTCTGACTTTGAAGTTACACAAGAGCTACTTTCGTATTTTATTCAGAAAGCTCAAGGTGAGCGCTCAAGACTGCTTGGTCCACGTGTAGTAATAGGTGTTCCAACTGGCGTAACAAACGTAGAAAGTCGAGCAGTACGCGACGCTGCAATTACCTCTGGTGCACGCGAAGTATTTATTCTTGAAGAACCTACCGCTGGCGCAATTGGAGCGAAATTACCAATAACTGAGGCAGTAGGCACAATGGTGCTAGATATTGGCGCAGGTACTACAGACATTGCAGTTCTTTCGCTTGGAGGAACTGTCTCCTCAAAAAGTTCACAAGTAGCGGGTGATCGCTTTAATGAAAACATCATTGATTTTGTACGGAGTGAATTTCAACTTGCCATAGGTGAACCAACAGCTGAAGAGGTAAAGATAGATATTGGTGCAGTGATTCCACTTGAAACTTCGCTTGAGAAAGCAATTCGAGGGAGAGATCTTGCAACAGGTTTGCCGCGCGAAATTATGCTGACTGATGAACATGTTCGTGAAGCACTAGCGCCTTCTCTGGATACTCTTATGGAGGCAATGAAAGAAGTGATAGAGCAAACACCACCAGAACTTCTTTCAGATGTGCTTGAATACGGAGTCACTGTATTTGGAGGAGGGGCATTGCTTCGAGGTCTTCCAGAATTACTAGCAAAAATGCTCGGAGTTCCAGTGCATGTTACGCCAGATCCTCTTACGGCAGTTGTGCGAGGTACGGGAATCGTTACCGAAGATCCACGAAAGTGGAGTGACACCTTCATGCATGAAGAAGCAATACTTTCACAGGCGTAGTCAGGGATTTCGAAGTGGGGGTTTCCCCGTATGGCTTACAGGCGGTACTGTGTGCTTTGCTGTGCTGCTCGTGCTGTTTCGATCACTCTTTCCAGGTATATTTTTTTCAGTAGCGACTCCATTTTGGGAAACTGGTTCGGCAGTTAGTAGCAGAGTCGGGAGTTTTTTTATTGAAATTGGTAACAATGCAAAGCTAGTACAAGAAAATAAAACGCTTTTACAAGAAATTTCTACACTTCAAAATGAAAATGCAGTGCTTACGGCGCGCTCGCAGGATCTCACTTCGCTTTTAGGAGGTCAGCAACAGACTAGTTCAAATATTCTCGCTGGAGTGCTCGCTGGACCACCTCTTTCTCCCTATGACACGCTTATAGTAAATGCTGGCAGTGCCCGAGGTGTTTTGGTGGGTGCTAATGTTTTTGCTGCAGGAGGCATTCCAATAGGCACTGTGAAGGAAGTTACTCATACTTCAGCAGTCATTCAGCTTCTTTCAACTCCTGGCGTTACGACTAATGCCTGGGCAGGAGCTGCACGCGTGCCAATTACCATGCTCGGAATGGGAGCTGGCGCATACACTGCGACGCTGCCTACGGCAGCGTCGGTATCTCTTGGTGACACCATATACGCGCCAGGTCCAGGAGCTGTGCCTTTTGGAACAATTATTAAAATAGATTCAGACTCCTCTTCGCCGACTGTTATCTTGCATGTGCAGTCTCTAGTAAATCTTTTTTCTACCACTTGGGTTGAGATTTCGCCTACTGTAGGAACACTTTAATTTTATGTCAAGATCTATTTTTATTGTGGCACTACTCAGTTTGTTTGCACTTCTTTCGCCTTTTTTCTACTCTTGGCCATACTCTCTTTGCATAAGCATACTTGCTTCTTTATTTTTCCCTCCAGTAGCGATAGTAACTGGCGTGCTTATAGATACGCTTTATTTTGAAACTGCAACTTCACACCATTCTTTTATACTGCCTTACTTCACAATTCTTGGTTTTGTGATTGGGGCAGTTTCATTCTATGTGCAGCAATGTATAAAAACGCGTATTATGTCCTAATGCTGCAGTTTCGTCGAAAAAAACGCATATATGATCCTGAGATTTCACCAGATGAGATTTTTCTTGATTCGTCAAATCTTCCAAATTTTAATACAAATAGCCTTGAAGGGCGTTTGGAAAAACCGCTTTCTTCACGAACATATTTCGGCATTGGATTTGCGATCATGCTCATCTTTTTAGCGCTTATTTTGCAGGCAGGTCGCCTTGAAATAATCGAAGGAAGTACCTACGCTGCACGCAGTGAAGAAAATCTCCTTCGTCCTACTATTATTTTTGCAGAGAGAGGCGTCATAACTGATAGGAATGGGATTCCACTCGTAACAAATCAAGTCGGTGTAGGGGGTAGTAATATACGTGTTTACACTATACCAAGTATGTCAAATATTCTGGGGTATGTGTCATATCCTAAAAAAGACAGCTCGGGGCAGTATTATGATACAGACATCACTGGTCTTGCTGGAGTTGAAAAAACATTTAATACACAACTAGCTGGACAAAATGGAACTCTTTTAATAGAAAAAGATGCACATAACAAAACAGTTTCTGAGGGCAGTACCATACCCGCCCAAAATGGCACTGACTTAACTTTATCAATAGATGTGAGAGCTCAAAACGCTATGTATTCGGCAGTACAGCAGCTTGCAGATAAAATTCCTTTTAAAGGTGGAGCAGGAATTATGATGAATGCACAAACAGGAGAAGTGCTTGCTCTCGTATCCTATCCTACATATGACTCAAATGTTCTTTCTAACGGCACTCCTTCAGATGTTATTTCAGGCTATGCTACAAATCCTCGTCTGCCGTATTTGGACAGGCCTGTACAGGGGCTCTATACTCCTGGTTCAGTCGTGAAGCCAATTGAAGCAAGTGGGGCCCTCACCGATAACATAATTGATCCAAATAAAACTATTAATGATATTGGCTATATAACCGTACCAAATCCCTACGATCCCTCTCATCCTACTAAATTTGTGGACTGGGAACCTATTGGGGTCGAAGATCTTCGAAAAGCAATAGCCTTTTCTTCAGACGTATATTTCTATATGGTGGGCGGAGGGTTTGATGGGCAAAAGGGTCTGGGCATCACACGACTTGCGTATTGGTTTAAGACATTTGGATTTACCGAGGCAACTGGAATTCAATTACCAGACGAAGCAGTTGGTTTCGTACCAACTCCAGCGTGGAAACTAAAAACATTTGGAGAGCAATGGACACTTGGAGATACATATCATACTGCAATAGGTCAGTATGCAACACAGATTACTCCAATAGAAGAAGCGCGTGCGATAGCAACTATCGCGAATGGCGGCACGCTCGTTACTCCTACGCTCCTCAAAGGACAACCAGTCCGAGGGGAATCGCTTGATGTAAGTCCTGCCGCACTTGAAATTGTGCGTGAAGGTATGCGAGAGGGAGTTGCGGGTGGTGGTACTTCTACAGGATTAAACGACATGTCGTTTGTGCAGCCAGCAGGTAAGACAGGGACAGCGCAAACAGGTACAGCGAATCAGTATTTCAACGCGTGGGCAGTGGGTTTTTGGCCTTATAATGATCCTAAATACGTATATGCAGTAATGATGGATCAGGGGCCAACTGGTGATGTGTATGGTGGTATTTATGCAATGCATCAATTCTTCGAAAATTTACACGCAACTGCTCCGGAATACTTTTCAACAAATTAGCATCACAACTAAAACTAATTGTCCTAAAAGCACACGCTGAAACTGCGCATCTGTGCTGCTCGCGCTAGGCATATTCCTGCAAGGCTAGTAGTGCTTTTAGGACAATGTGTTTCGGTTGTGGCAAGTTAGTTGACGTAGAAATGTAGTCACGTACAATACGATTAACGTTATAAGTAGTATACTCGCAATGATTGAGCAAGAGACTGTGGTAAGCCAAGAGAAATTCGACGAGATGGTTACTGAGCTTGAAACACTTAAAACTGTCCGTCGAACAGAGATAGCAAAAAATCTCGAATACGCTCGATCGCTTGGTGACCTTTCAGAAAATGCAGAGTATCAAGAAGCGCGAGAGCTTCAAGCTGCGACAGAAGAACGAATTCGAAAACTAGAAGAGCTTGTGAAGCGTGCAAAGATAGTTACTGACGGAAAGAAAAAAGATATTGTAAGTTTTGGCTCCGTAGTAGCAATCAAAAAAGACGGAAGCTCAGACTCGCACGAGTACACAATAGTAGGCTCAGAGGAAGCAGATATGCGAGCTCGTAAACTTTCACACGTATCTCCACTTGGAGCAGCGCTTATGGGAAAGAAAAAAGGAGAGGTATTTACCTTTGAAACTCCAAACGGCAAGCAGACATATACTATTGAGAAAGTTTCGTAAAAACTTATTTAAATTGTTATACTTAAGAAATGTCTTTAGAAGATATTAGAGGTGAGCGTATCCGCAAGCTCGAGCATTTACGAGAGCAAGGCATTAATCCCTATCCAGCTACTTCCACGCGGACTCATACAATTAAGGAGTTTTTAGATGAACATCAATCACTGGAGGATTCAGACACTTTGGTCACTATTGCAGGTAGAATTATTTCAATTAGAGAGCACGGAGCTTTGGTGTTCGTAGATCTTTTTGATGGTACGGAAAAAACACAGGCATATATAGATAAAGAATCACTCGGCAGTGATTTGTTTGAGCTTTTTTTAACTGCAATTGATTCAAGCGATATTATCGAAGTATCCGGAAAGGCTTTTAAGACGAAAAAGGGAATGCCTTCGATTCGGGTTTCATCATGGACAATTCTTGCAAAATCACTTCGTCCAGTACCAGATGAATGGTTTGGCATAAAAGATGAGGATGAGCGCTATCGAAAACGATACCTAGACATACTTCTTTCAAAAGATGTTGCAGATCGTATTCGAAGACGGTCACTCTTTTGGAATACCATCCGTACATATTTACTCGAAAAAAATTTTGTAGAAGTTGAAACTCCGGTACTCGAGACAACCACTGGTGGTGCAGAAGCGAGACCTTTTATTACTCATCACAATGCTCTTGATATTGAAGTATTTTTGCGTATTTCTGCTGGAGAATTATGGCAAAAAAGACTCATAGTCGCAGGCTTACCAAAAGTTTTTGAGATCGGAAGAATATTTAGAAATGAAGGAATGTCCTTTGAGCACCTTCAAGACTACAGCCAGCTAGAATTTTATGATGCTTTTAAGGACTATGAGGCAGGTATGGAAATGCTCATAGATCTGTACAGAACTATTGCAGACAAGGTTTATGGATCAAGAGTTTTTACTATTAGAGATTTCACAGTAGATCTCGGAGCTGCTTGGGAACGATATGACTATTGTGAACTTATATCAAAAGAATTCGGTATTGATCCTCTTACTGCGACATCCGACGAAGTAGCAAAAGTCCTTACAAGTAGAAAAATTTCGTATGATCCAAAAGGTTTTAATTTGGAACGAGGAATCGATCTTTTATGGAAACATATAAGAAAAACAATTAGCGGACCTGGTTTTCTAATAGGTGTTCCTGCATATCTAGAACCGCTTGCCAAGCGCTCCGTAAAAAATAATAAACTTGTTGAACGTTTTCAAATTATCCTTGGAGGCTCAGAAATTGGAAAAGGCTTTAGTGAATTAAATGATCCTATTGATCAAGCAAATCGTTTCGCATACCAACAAAAGCTTCGTGATGGAGGAGATGATGAGGCTCAAATGAATGATGATTCATATGTAGAGGCACTTGAGTATGGTATGCCACCAGCATTTGGTTTTGGCGTTTCTGAGAGATTGTTTAGTTTTCTTGAGGGGGTATCAGTGCGTGAGTCTCAAATCTTCCCATTAATGAAGCCTAAAGAATAAAAAGAGGGCGGCCGTTTCGGCCGCCCTCGATACAGTCGTCGTTATCTCAGAGATAAACCTTGATCTCGAAGTCTCCGAGCATGTCTACCATATCGCCACTTTCTATGCCTTTTAGTTTTGGGCGAGGGAAGAGGAGTGCTACATATTTGGTTAAGAAGTTTTTCTTTAAAAGCCAGAAGTTCCTCCCCACGGTACATTTCTCCCGTAGGAGGAGACCTAACAAATACGAGTTTCGAAACATTCATGAATTGCTCGGGCTTAAGTAAGCCTCGTTTTTCGATAAAGCGTATACGTTCTTCGGGGTCGTTTGGCGCAATAAGAAAAAAACGATTCTTAAAGTATATCCCGCCCTCAACAAAGGCGGTCGCTGAGTCCGCAACTTTCTCTGAAATGAATGAGCACTCGAGCTTGCACACTGGGTACCCGAAGCTTTTCACAATATCCAGCACTTCACAGCAAAGGCGAGAATCACTGTGCGCCAGGTACTGGTGCGTGTTTAGGGTAATCACAATTTTCCTTTCCTTGGATGTATTGAGCACCATTGCTCATAAAGATCAAAAGCGAGCCCCAGACTTTGGTCGGGAGCTCGCTTGAATTTTCTATCTTATTTGGTGATTGTATCAACCCAAACTGGAGAAAACTCAAGCGAACCTCCGACTGCGCTTTCGCGCAGTCGGAGTAATAATCACGAAATAAAAATCTCGAATTACTTGAGTCATTATCTTTAGAGACTATCATATAAAATTTTTAGATGCAATTTTAATAAGCAAAACTGTGGATAAATAGCGCATTGTGGGAGATAGTGTCATATAATTACTAAACAGTGGGATAAGGTGGGATTTTTTGAATTTGACCACTTTATATCCACTGCATACCAAAATGTTCATCGGAGAATACCGACATACGTTTGATGCGAAGAATCGCATTTCGCTTCCGGCAAAATTTCGGAAGGAGCTTGGTGCGTCAGTGATAGTTACTCGTGGTCTTGATCGTTGTCTGTATGTCTTTCCAAAGGCTGCATGGAAAAAAGAAGCGCTGCGAATATCAGTGCACTCAAATGGAAATGCAGCAGGACGAGGGTTGGCAAGGCTTCAAATCGCAGGAGCTTCAGAAGCAGAGGTAGATTCTGCAGGACGTATTTTAATTCCTGACTATCTTAAAGCATTTGCTGCACTTTCTGTGAAAAGCGTTATAGCAGGAGTATCTGATCGCATTGAGGTATGGGATGAACAAGCATGGGACACGTACACCAAAAATATTGAGCGTGACGCAGAGCAATTTGCTGAAAAGCTTGGAGACGTTGGAACTCTATAGTGCAGCTACAGCTATGGAGAACCATACGAAGGAAACACCTCAAAAGGAATTACAGCATGGCGGCCACCAAAGTGTTCTTCTGAGAGAAGCAATTGAGGAATTAACAATACAGCCTACTGACAAAGTCGTAGATGCAACCATCGGCGGAGCAGGCCACTTTAAAATTTTGCTCCACACACTTAGTCACGAAGGACTACTCATTGGAATTGACGCTGACCAAGAAGCAATAGTACGCGCACAAACTGTGTATGACGAAGCGGAAGAATCACCAAAAGCATATTTCGTGAATGACAACTTCAGAAATCTTAAGCGTATTCTACAGGATCGAAAAATCGAAAGGGTAGACAAGATGCTTTTTGATTTAGGATGGAGCGGATATCAACTTTCTCGAGGTAAGGGATTCTCGTTTCAAACTGATGAGCCGTTGCTTATGACGTATGGGGATTCGGATGTTCAAACTGCCGCGAGTGTGCTTAATACCGCAACTGAAAAAGTTCTTGCACATATCTTCTATGAATTTGGTGAAGAACAGTTTTCAAGAAGAATTGCAAAAGCAGTTATTGAATCAAGAAAGCATGAGCGAATTCTTACTACCTTTCAGTTAGTTGAGATAATAAAAAAAGCAACGCCTTCTTGGTATCACCATCGAAAATTGCATCCAGCAACTAAAACATTCCAAGCACTCAGAATTTACGTAAATGACGAGTTTGGAGCACTTCGAGAAGGAATACATGCGGCACTAGAGTGCATATATTCTAAAGGAAAAATTGCCATCATAACTTTTCACAGCACTGAAGACCGCATTGTAAAGCACTTATTTCGAGAAGCTGAAGTAAAAGGTGTAGGGAAAGTCATCACTAAAAAGCCGATTCTTCCTTCAGCCAAAGAGCTTTCTGCAAATCCTCGTTCACGAAGCGCGAAGCTCAGAATATTTCAACGTTTGTAGTCTTTATTCAAATAATACTTACTTGTATGCCTGATCGAATTATTCCAGCTCTCGGATTCTCTTGCGGAGCGCTTGCAACAACGTATCTTGTACTTATGGTAATGACAATCTTTTTCGCTACGTGGCAGACAGAAGCGATGAATTCAGTCCGACTAAGCGAAGGACAAATTGGAAACCTTGAGACTAGCTACTATGCAGCAATGGATCACGCGAGTGCACTAAGTCCTGCAACACTAGGTTTTGTTACTCCAACTCGCATTGCCTTTGTTCCTTCAGCTTCGAACGCATCAGCAGGACTTTCATTTGCGGGCAACTGATTTTGCAGCTTATACTATCGTATGCGAAGATCATTCCGCTTTCGCTTACGAATTCTTGGGGGAGTAATTTTGTGCGTTGTTATATTTTTAATAGGAAGACTATTTTTTATACAAATTCTTCATGGCTCTACCTATGCTGCAAAAGCAAATCGCCAATACGTAAGCTCCAGTCAGGAATTATATGATAGAGGAACGATTTATTTTACCCTTAAAGATGGCACACTAGTCTCTGCAGCAACTATTGCAACAGGCTACCTAATAGCCATCGATCCTGAAGAAATAAAAAGTCCTGAAGAGGTGTATACGGAATTATCGTCGCAAATACCACTTGATTCTGCTGCTTTTTTTACAGCTGCAGCGAAAGTTGAAGACCCGTATGAAGTTCTTGTGCATCATGTTTCGTATGCAACAGGGCAGGCAATTTCTGCGTTACACATTCCAGGAGTAATTGTAGAAATTGAGCGTTGGCGTTTGTACCCAGCAGGAACAGAAGCAGCACAGACGCTCGGATTTTTAGCGTACAACAGTGAAAATCAATACACAGGACAAGCAGGACTTGAAGAAAGCTACAATACCGTGCTTGAAAGAAATTCGTCGGGGTTTATTGGAAATTTCTTTGCTGAACTTTTTGCAAATTTAAATACTACAGCAGTACATCCACAAAACTCAGAAGAAGGAAATGTGATTACCTCAATCGAGCCGCTTGTGGAGCAGCGGCTCGATCAGGACTTAAAAGCAGTTAATGACGAATATAAAAGCACAGAGACAGGTGGAATTATTTTAAATCCAAAGACAGGTGCAATTATTGCACTAGATACGTATCCAACTTTTAATCCAAATGACCTTGCAAATAGTAATCCTCAATACTTCGGAAATCCGCTCGTTCAGCACGAGTATGAATTCGGTTCAATTCAAAAATCTCTCACAATGTCCTCTGGACTTGATTCAGGCGCAATTACTCCAGATGAAACATACAATGACACTGGGTGTATTCATCCAAATGGCGCAAAGGTTTGTAACTTCGATCTTGTTGCAAGAGGTATTACTCCAATGATTCAAATTTTGGATCAGTCTCTTAATGTCGGCGCTGCATTTATTGCTACACAAATGGGACATGCAACACAACGAAAATACGACACAGCGCTTGGACTTGGCGAAAAAACGGGTATTGATTTACCAGGAGAAATTACTGGAAAGCTTCAAAATCTTAATACAAATCAAGATGTAAACTATGACACTGCATCGTTTGGTCAGGGAATAGCAGTTACTCCAATAGAAATGATTCGTGCCCTTGCAGCAAATGCAAATCAAGGTGCTATAGTAACACCCCATGTTGCCACAGCAATTCAGTATGCAGATGGTACCACTAAGCAAATAGCCTATCCTGCTCCCATTCAAGTATTTAAGCCAGCAACTGCTGCAATAGTAACGCATATGCTCGTCACTGTATTTCCTTGTGATGCTCGAATCGCCATGGCAGCTGACCCGTCTCTTCTAATGCCAATAGTAAATGTCGCTGCAAAAACTGGAACTGCCCAAATAGTTAACCCGCAAGGAGGATACTATAGCAATATATTTTTTCACTCTTTTTGGGGTTATTTTCCTGCAAATGATCCTCAGTTTGCGATACTACTTTATACAAATCGCCCTCAAGGTGTAGAGTATGCTTCGGGGACGTTGACTGCTCCATTTATGGATCTAACCAACTTCCTTGTGAATTATTATCAGCTGCCTCCCACTAGCACTCCTACGCCAGTTCCTGCCTTTTGTGATTAATTTCATATGAACATTCTTAAATCCATTTTAAAAACTACATGTGCTAAAGCATCATCAATGCTTGCAAAAGAAATTATTAAAAAATACCATCCGATGGTTGTAATGGTAACGGGCAGTGTTGGAAAAACCTCTACAAAAGATGCGACAGCAGCAGCTCTTTCTGAAAAGTTCTACCTACGAAAAAGCGAAAAAAGTTTTAATAGTGAATTCGGAGTACCCCTTACCATTATTGGAGTACCAAATCCATGGCTAAATCCTCTCGCATGGCTTAAACTTTTTAGTAAAGCATATAGCCTACTTTTTTTTACAAGGGAATATCCAAAAGTGCTCGTACTTGAAGTAGGAGCTGATAGTCCAGGAGATATTGAACACATTTTAAAAATAGTAAAACCAAACGCAGTAATTGTAACGCTTCTTCCAAGTGTTCCTGTGCATGTGGAAGCGTATAAAAATCCAGAAGCAGTGCGAGACGAAGAATTTTTACCCGCGTTAGCGTTAGCTCCAAATGCGCCTCTTGTAGTGTGTGCAGATGACGAACATGCTTTAGAGCAAGCAAAAAAAATAGAAAAAAAAGTATACACCTTTGGAACGAGTGAAGGTGCTGACGTTCGTATTGAAGATATTGAAATATGGACAGAACTTCAGGAAGGACAAGAAGAAAGCATTGCGGGTATGAAGGCTGTGCTAGTAATAAAAGGTGAAAAATACCCACTTAAAGTGCGTGGTGCTATTGGAAGATCGCAGCTGTATGCGCCGGCGGCGGCGGTAGCCGCCGCCGAAACACTTGGTATGACTCCAGCAGAAGCACTTGAAGGACTTTCTGCATATGTTCCTCCACCAGGTCGAGGGCGGATTTTTAAAGGGAAAAAGGATACTTTAATTATAGATGACACCTATAATTCTTCTCCAGCAGCAGTCGAGGAAATTCTCCGCTCTTTTGCACTTTTGCCAAGCAATCGTAGAAAAGTTATCGTGCTCGGAGATATGCTAGAACTAGGCAGGTATTCATTGGCTGAACATGTGCATGTAGGGCACTTGGTGCGAAATGTTGCGGACGTT
>DAIDID010000008.1 GCA_027459545.1 Candidatus Parcubacteria bacterium
TGGGTAGGGGCAAATGAAGAAGTTTTCCATCCACGCAAGGGCACCAATCAAGGAGTGTCTAAGGTAGTTCATTTTCATGGATCGTTTATTCCACTACAAGGAATTTCATACATACTCGATGCTGCAGAATTGCTTCTCAAAGAATCAATTGAATTTCGTATTGTAGGAAACGGTCAAGAATATAAATCAATGACGCATAAAGCAGATGAACAAAATCTCTCAGCCGTTACATTTATAGGACCTGCTTCCTTACAGGATCTTTCACAATACATGTCAGAAGCAGATCTTTGTCTCGGTATCTTTGGCAATACTGAGAAAACGATGCGCGTAATTCCAAATAAAGTCTTTGAAGGAATGGCAATGGGTAAAGCGATCATTACTGCAGATACTCCAGCTATTCGTGAGCTTTCTGTGTATGGAGAATTACCGCTTGTATTAGTGCCCACAGGAAATCCGCGTGCACTTGCAGACGCAATTTTAAAACTATGTAACGAAGACGACGTTCGAAATAAATTAGGAGCAGCAGCCGCTAGTTTTTTTGAGGCGAATTTGCAAGAAAAAAGTATTGTCGCACAGCTCTTCGAAGAGCTTACAAAACCTCATTTTCAGAAAATCTAATACTCCGCTATACTTTCCGTATGACACGATTCCCGAATGTTGGTCGATTAGACTACTCTGACTATTGGAAAGCGCGTGGGTTTGAGCTTCAATCAAAACTGCGCGAGCGAGAAGTGCTAATGCTTAAACTAATTCCTGCTGGAGCACGCGTACTTGATGTGGGCTGCGGAAATTCGCGTCTTCCTGTTGAACTAAAAGAAAAAGGATGTACCGTAGCGGTTGCAGATATTTCGCCTATAGTACTCGATGCTTTTCATAAAAGAGGAATTAGTGCAATTACTATGGATCTTGATGCGATTACAGAAACAAAAGAAATTGGTTCATACGACTACATCATTATGAGCGAAGTACTCGAACATACTCGAAATCCTGAAGAAATTCTCAAAACGCTTTCGGCGCATACAACTCACTTCATGCTTACGGTACCAAATACTGCTTTTTATAAATTTCGTTTGGCGCTTTTTTTTGGTGGTCATGCAATTAAGCAATGGGCTCATCATCCGTCAGAGCATCTACGCTTTTGGTCACATAGTGATTTTAAAGATTGGCTTCGTGGACTTGGATTTATCATTGAATACACTCGCGCTTCAAATGGTTTTGCTTCTCGCAGAACGTCCTTTTTTAAAGATCTCTGGCCAAATCTCTTTGGGCATCAAATCGTCTATTTATGCAAGGTACCCGCTTCATAAAAGAAATTGTTTTGAGTGGACTAACACTCCTTTCCCCAAAACTTGGCCCTTGGGCGAGCATACTTATGTATCACTCAGTAGGTGATAACTCAGCATTATTCACCGTACCAACTACTTCCTTTGAAAAGCAATTGCAGTATCTCGTAAAACATAACTATATAGTTATTCCTTTATCAGAACTAGTTTCTCGTATAAAAAATAAAAAGTCTCTAAAAAAAGTAGTCGTACTTACATTTGATGATGGATATGCTGATAACTACGAAATAGTTTTTCCACTTCTTAAAAAATATAACCTTTCAGCGAGTATATTTGTAACTACAGGCATGGTAGGCACTATTTCAAAAGATCGCACGGGCGCACAGCTACCAATGCTTTCAGTAGAGCAAATAAGGGAGATGAAACAAAGTGAATTAATTGAATTTTTACCACACGGTGAGCTCCATGTGAAATTACATAACGCTTCACGTGATGAAGCACAAAAGGAAATTACAGATTCTCATATGCACCTGCAAGCAATGCTTGGAGAAGTGCCAGCAATTTTTGCCTATCCTTCAGGAAAATATTCAAAAGAAACACTACGCCTTCTTGTAGAAGAAGGGTATATAGCAGCCTGTACTGTGCGTCCTGGTTTGGTGCGCCAAGAAACTTCACTCTTTGAGTTACCACGAAATCATATAGATTCTGCAACGTCATTTACTGAATTTTGTGCTCGACTCTCGCTTGCAGGCGAATGGTATGAGAGACTAAAGACGAATCGAGTATGAAAATTTTATATGTAGCAAATGTGCGTATGCCTACAGAAAAGGCGCATGGTATTCAAATAATGAAAATGTGCGAGGCCTTTGCTAAGCAAGACAATCTTGCTGCTCTCCTTGTGCCAAAGCGAAAAACTCCAATCACAGAGTCACCTTTTTCTTACTACGGTATTCATACAGAATTTCCAATTAAATTTCTTCCAACGATAGACGAGGTTAGGTGGGGAAGTCTTGGTTTTTTACTACAAACGTACACTTTTACACAATCAGTTAAGAAGATACTCAAAAACTACAGTGGGGCAGTGATATATGGACGAGATGAGCGGGTATTGTGGGAGCTTATGAAAAAAGGGCCACAGCGGTCATTTGTGTGGGAAACCCACACAGGTGCATGGAATTCAGCAGCGCGTCGTGTAGCAACTCGTGCGACATACGTAGTTGCAATTTCTCAAGGACTTAAAGATTTTTATGTTTCAAAGGGTATTTCTTCAGAGAAAATTATTGTTGCTCACGACGCAATTGACCTTGCTGCATTTTCAAATCCCGAAACTAAGGAGCAAGCTCGTATGCGGCTTAGCCTCCCAGTTAATAAAAAGATTGCACTTTATATTGGCCGTGTCGATGGTTGGAAAGGAGTTGATGTTTTAGGGAAAGCATCTGAATTTCTACCAGAGGATATTTTAGTGGTGGTCATCGGCGGAGAAGTTGCACAACTTTCTGAACTTAAAAAGCTATATCCACGGGTTACATTTCTTGGACCTCGACCCTATACTGAGCTTGTACATAATCAAGCTGCAGGAGATGTACTCGTACTTCCAAATACTGGCACCAATGAAATTTCTGCGCGATTTACATCGCCACTTAAACTTTTCTCCTACATGGCTGGGAATCGTCCGATTGTCGCTTCAGATCTTCCGAGTATTCGAGAAGTACTAGATGACACCTGTGCGTATTTCGCAATTCCGGACGATCCCCATTCATTTTCCAAGCAAATACAAATTGCTCTTACGGATTCTGAGGCAGTTGAAAAGGTGTTCCGATCACGAGCTCGCGTTGAAGAATATACATGGGATGCTCGAGCAGAGAGAATAAAAATTACACTTTGTATTTAATTATGGAAGGACACTTAAGACATTTACAAGCACTTATTTCTCTTGAGGGGAAGAAAGTGCTCGATTTAGGCTCTGGAAGAGGAGATTTTATTATTACTGCAAAGAAAAACAATATTGATGTTGTCGGAGTTGAATTAAATTCCACTTATATAGAAGAAACAAAAAGAAAAGCACAAAAAGAAAATCTCCAAATTGAAGTATTTCAAGGAGTTGGTGAAAAGTTACCTTTTACTAATAACACTTTTGATTTTATAAATATGAGTGAGGTTATTGAACACGTGAAAGATCCTGAAAAAGTTTTGTCTGAAGTATACCGCACCCTAAAACCAGACGGATCTGTATATATAAGTGTTCCGAATAGATTCGGACTAAAAGATCCACATTATCACTTATATTTCGTCAATTGGCTTCCGAGATCTTTTTCAGATTTTTATATATCTCTTTTTAAGAAAAAAAAGCAAGATGATAGTTCTGCGGGGCTTCAAAATCTGAAAGAAATGCATTACTACAGATTTCAAGATGCTAAAAAACTTTTTGAGAAGCTAGGATTTTCAGTTACTGATATTCGTAGCTTAAGAATTAAGAAAGAATATAAAAATGGTTTTCAATATTTACTACAATTTATTTATTTGATAATACGAGCATTTTATTTCGACACCTTTCATATACTCCTAAATCGAAATTAAATTTTCATTTATGATATGAAAGTACATTTTTTTACAAAGGGAGATATAAATACTGGGAGTAGTAGATTAAGAGCATATCAGATTGCTGAAGCACTTAATGTAAGGCATTTTATATCGATAGTGCATACCCCTTCATCAGAAAAATTAAGTCAAACTCAATGGCCGAAAAAAGGAATAGAAATATTTATTTTTGTCAGGACTCTTTTCTCAGTTCGAAATGGGGATGTACTGTATCTACAAAGAACGATTTATAACAAATATATGTTATTGGGATTTCTCATACTTCGTCTCTTTTTTAAAGGAAAAATTATATTTGATTTTGACGATGCGATATTTATACACTCTCCACTAAAGACAAGATTATTAATATGGATCTCAGATTATATATTTGTTGGAAGTCATTACTTACAATCTTGGGCTAAAAAATATTCATCAAATGTTGCGCTAATTCCAACGGCATTAAAAGCTGAGCACTATTTAGCAAATACAATAACTTATATCGAGAAAGAAGTGGTTACAATTGGTTGGGTGGGGAATGGCCCCGCTCACTATGAGAATTTATGTATTTTAATTCCTGTATTTGAGGAGTTACTCAAACAGGATATTTCCATAAAGTTTATTCTTGTTGGAGCTATGTATTCCAAACAAGTAAATGAACTTTTTTCAAAGTTTACAAAATTAGACTTAACTCTTATTCAAGAACTAGATTGGGGCGACCCACTTGCAGTACCTAAAATAATTAGTACCTTTGATATAGGTGTTATGCCACTTATTGATTCAGAATGGAGTAAAGGAAAATGTTCTTTAAAAGCTATCGAGTATATGATGTGCGGTGTACCAACTATATGCTCAGCAGTTGGTGAAAATAATTACGTTATGTCAGAGGGGGGGGGATTATTGGCTTCAAATACCGAGGAGTGGGTTAAAAAAATAAAGATGCTCTTAGAGAGTAAGGATTTGCGAAAGCAGCTAGGTATTACAGGGCAAAGAAAGGCTTTAGAAAATTACTCACTAGATGCTATATTTCCAATGATATTTGATATACTTTCTACATAAGATCAATCCTATGAATTTTTTACAAAGAATCAAACTAAATTTATACGACGATCGGGAGATACGTAGGCTCGTGGCTGAAGGAGAATATAAATTTGAAAAACAACCTAAGTACATACTTGATCTGGGTGCACATAAGGGGTTCGCGACGACACATTTTGCAAAAAAATATAAAAATGCTCAGATTCATGCCTATGAGCCAAATCAAAAACTCTTTTCTATTCTTAGAAGACGTGTAAAACGCTATCCTCACGTTACTGTATTTAATGAAGCAATTTCAGATCACGATGGCACTGTCTCGTTTACAATTACAGAGCGTAATGTTTCTTCCATGATTGGTTCCGGAGTAAAGGTTCCTTGTGTTTCACTAAAAACAGCAATATCTCGCATTGGAATACCTGTATCTATTAAAATGGATATAGAAGGTGCAGAATTTGATGCACTTAAAGACACACACGGAATACTGGAAATTACTGGAGAGTTACACCCACAAAAAGCAGGTCGCAAAAATGAAGAAATAAGACAAGTTTTATCTTCATTTGCTTCAGTAACTATACAAGGAAGCGGTAAATGTCTTTTCCATGCCGTATGAAACTGCTCCTTGGAGGCGGCTCGAAGCATAAAGATGGATTTACTAATATAGACATACTTCCTTTAAAGGAAGTTGATATTGTTGCAAACTTGGCGGAAGGAATACCTTTAGATGATAATTCAGTAGATGAAGTATTGGCAGAGAATATTCTTGAGCACTTACCAGATACTGTATTTATCATGGAAGAAATATGGCGCGTTTGTAAACCAACTGCAAAAGTAGTGATAAAAGTTCCTTACTTTAAATCAACTGCAGCATTTAAGGATCCAACACATATAAAATTTTTTACAGAGAGAACAATGGAATACTTTGATCGAAATTTTGTAGGAAGATTACCTGATAACAATTACAAGTGTAATTTTAAGACAGATAAAATCATCTTTAATTATTACACACGCGGAACTAAATATATCCCATTTGTATTTCTCATGAGAAGATTCTTTTGGGATATTGTAAAAACAATAGTATTCGAGCTGACGGTTATTAAATAGACTAGCTTAAGTCTTTCGTGACTCTAGATGATAAGCAATAAATATAACAACGCTCGACGAAAGACGAGTAATTACACGAGCAAAAATAAGTCCCCATAATCCCCATACAATAGTTCCGACTGATATACACACTAGTTGAACTACAGAGTTTATGGTGGAACAAATATACTGCGCCCGAACTAATTTCTTAGCAGCAAGATATGAACTTGCAGGTGCGAGAGCAATGCTAAAAAGAGATAAAGCATATACTTGTGAATAAGAAATCGATACTAAATATGTTGGAAAAAGTATTTTATATATAAATGGAGCTAGGGGTATATAAACAATAATGACCAAAGTACTTAAAATAAACATCCACAAATATTTGTTCCGCATTCCTGAGTAGATAGTTGTTTTTTGTTGTGGAGCAAAACGAGCTTGCATCATCGCATCGAGAGTCTTAAGAGGTCCCTTTATTTGATCGAGTATTCCAATTGAAAAAGTATAAATAGCAAGATCAGCAGCACTTGAAAAGTGGAAAAGAAGCACTTGATCCAAATTTCCTGCGATTCCATTTAAAATACCTATAGCACTTAGGTGTTTCCCATAGGTGAGCATTTCAGGATCTTTTTTAGATATATCAGGTTTATATTTTTGAATAGTACGCCAGTATGCGTATATTGTTGCTCCAAAGTTAGAAAGGAAATAAACAATTATTAAGGCGAGAGGATTGGGCGCAATAAAAGCAGTGATAATTAAAGCAATCATTGGTATTACATTTGTAATAACGTCACCGAACCATGCTTGAAGTGCAAAATCACGTTTGCCTAGGAGGTATGAATTATAAAGATTAGTACTTGTAAGAAATGGAGTAATAGACCCTCCTATAAATATTCCTATACCAAGAATATAATTTCCTATTAAGAGATAATAGGCTCCGAAGGCAAGTGCACCAGTAAATATAGCAAAACTCCACTTTATATTTTTTTTTACACCTTCCATAAATGCACCATCATATCCTCGTGCGACAGATTGAAACACAGCTCCTCCAAGATTATTTAGTGAAAAAGTTGAAAGAATCGTAATAATAGCGAGAATATATTTATATTCTCCATAGACTTCTTTTGATACGAGTCTACTCATGAAAATAGAAAGAATAAAGGCTGACCCTGCTGCTGCAACTTGAGCAATTACCGACCATGACATGCCGTTCAGCAAATAACGTAAATCAGTTTTAAGTGTTTTTTCAGCCCAAAAAAAGGTCCTTTTTACAAACAAAGGTATGGGAATATGGGGGGATTTTGAATTCATGGTCCTAGTGTACTATGTAGTATACTTCACTATATATGAATAAATCAGCCTTTAAAGTCGTGCGTTGGGTCACGCTCATAGCCCTTTTTATAATTCCGTTCATTCCATTATATGTTTCAGACAATCTCTTCTTTCCGTTTATCACAGGGAAGAACTTTGCATTTCGCATACTCGTTGAAATTGCCTTTGTGGGATGGTCGCTTCTTATGCTTGCAGACAAAAAGTATCGCCCACGCTTTTCGTGGACTGCTGCTCTCTTTGGTTTATTTGTAATCTGGATGGCAATTGCTGATGCTTTTGCAGTAAATCCCGCAAAAGCGTTCTGGAGTAATTTTGAGCGTATGGATGGTTGGATTACGCTCATACACCTGTTCTTATTTTTCTTGGTTGCAGGAACGATGTTTTCTGTCGATTCGCTTTGGAAAAAATGGTGGTACACCTTCCTTGGTGTCTCCGCATGGCTTTGTGCATATGGCTTCCTACAAACCTTCGGCGTACTCGCTATTCATCAGGGATCAACACGACTCGATGCAACCTTCGGCAACTCAGACTATCTCGCGTGCTACATGATTTTTGCAACAGCCATAACACTCTGGCTTGCGCTTGAGTCTAAAGTGCCCGAGAAAGAAAATGGAAAGAAGAAGCTTAATTGGCTTAGATATATATTATTTGTACTTGCTGCAAGTGAAGTGCTCATACTCTTTCTCACTGAAACGCGAGGAGCAGTGCTTGGATTTGTTGGAGCTGTAGGGCTTGGTGCGATTCTTTGGATGCTTGAGTCAGGAAAGAAAGGTCGAAAGATTGGCGCGATTGTACTTGCAGGACTCATTCTTGTGGCAGGTGGGCTTTACATGGCGCGTAACGAACCAGTCATCGCCCACAGCGCGCTCTTTGGTCGTTTAGTTAGTATCTCAATAAAAGATCCAGAAACAGACACTCGTCTCACGATATGGCACATGGCGCTCGAAGGCACCATGCAAAGACCTGTTACAGGATGGGGGCAAGAAGGCTTTAATTACGTTTTCAATAGATTCTATGAGCCGAAATTAAACAATCAAGAGCCGTGGTTTGATCGCGCTCATAATATGTACCTTGATTGGTTGATTGCCGGAGGTGTGCCAGCCCTACTTCTTTTCCTCGCACTGCTTGGGAGTGCAGCGTATGCGCTGTATCAGCGAGACGTATCGCGCACTGAGCGTGTCATTCTTCTTTCTGCTCTTGCCGCATATTGTTTTCAGGGATTGTTTGTGTTTGATAATCTCTTTTCCTACGTGCCGTTCGTTGCGATTCTAGCTATAGCATATGGAGGAGCATCACGTCCTATAAAAAAACTTGAGAACATTCCTGAATTAAATCCGTCTGACTTTCTAACTTTTGCGCTTCCTATTGGAGCTATTGTGCTTGCGCTGATGATTTATTTTGTAAATGTGCCAAATATCCAAGCGGCAGGGGATTTGATTACGGCAATTACTCCTTCTTCAGACCCAACTACAAACCTCGCTGCTTTTAAACAAACCTACGCAGATCATTCGTTTGCAAATCAAGAAGTAACTGAGCAGCTGCTCACCTTTGCTGAAAAAGTAGTGAGCGATAAATCAAACTCAGAAGCAGTTAAGAACGAAGTCTTCGCGTATGCTATGCAGCAAGCACAAACACTTGAAAAGAACATTCCATATGATGCACGCATACATCTCGAGATTTCATCCTTTTATGCTTCAGGAGGGGATTTCAATGATGCATTCAAAGAAGTGCACCTAGCAGAGCAAGAAAGTCCGCTTAAGCAAGGAATGTATCTGCAAGAAGGTATTGAAGCAATTGAGTCTGGAGATAATCAACTTGCCGAACAGGTATTTACTAAAGCTTACGCGCTCGATACCTCTTTCAGTACTGTTGGAGTATATGCAGCGGCAGGAGATATATTAAATGGTCAAATTCCGCTCGGTAAATCAGTCCTCATGCAAAATTTTGGAACCACTACAGTTGATCAAGATATAATTCTATATGCATACTACCAAGTGAAAGATCTTCCGGATTTTATTGCAGTATGGAAACAGCGTGTCATAGACCAGCATAATGCTGATACGGCGGAATTTGGACTTGCAGCAGCGTATGCAGACTCAGGTGATGTAGCAGATGCAAAAGCCGAGCTTCAAACTGTCGTTTCGCAGCATCCTGAGGATGCGTCGCAGGTGAGTTCATATCTCTCACAAATAAATGGGAAGTGAGAGTCATACGAAGTGTAATGGAGTTATTTGAATCCGTACCCCTCGCAACACTCACCACACTTAAAGTAGGTGGCACTGCATCGTACGTTGCGCTTTGCAGAAAAAACGATGACATAGAAGCCGCGCTCGCGTTTGCACGCGAGCGCGGTCTGCCGTGGTACGTGCTTGGGGGCGGGAGTAATGTCCTTGCACCAGATGAAGGATTTCACGGAGTGATAGTGCGCGCTCTTTTTGAAGGAATGGTGTTTAGAAATGTAGATGAACGCGTTGAGGTGGAAGTTGGTTCAGGAATTGTGTGGGATGAACTCGTGCAAGAAAGTGTCGAGCGAAAGTTGTGGGGGCTTGAAAATCTCGCTGGAATTCCGGGATTGGTTGGAGCTGCGCCTGTGCAAAATATCGGCGCCTACGGCGCCGACGTATCAAACACAATCATTCATGTAGATGTCTTCGATACAAGTAGCAAAAAAGTCATTCGGTTTTCAAAAGAGCAGTGTGCATTTTCGTACAGAGATAGTTTTTTTAAACACAATCCAGCGTTCATTATTATAAGTGTATGCTTTTCGCTTTCCGTAAAAGATGCTCCGCACATAGAGTATCCAGATATTCTCGCGCGAAAAGGGCAGGGAAGTACGCTTACTACTTCTAAAGAAATTGCAGAAGTCATACGAGAAATTCGTTCTAAGAAATTTCCTGATTTGGTTTTAGTGGGAACTGCAGGATCTTTTTTTAAAAATCCAATTATTTCAGAAGAGACATACGCCGCGCTTCGCGCGGCGTATCCTGAGCTTCCTGGGTTTCCACAAGCCGAAAATAAAACTAAAGTAAAAGTTCCGCTTGCGTGGATACTCGATCATATACTTCATTTGCGCGGATATACTAAGGGTCTAGTTAGACTTTTTGAAAAGCAGCCACTAGTGCTTGTAGCAGAGCATAATGCAACAGCAACCGAAATTAATTCATTCGCAGATGAGATAGCAGCAAAAGTAAAAGAAGCAACAGGAATTCAGATTGAGCGAGAAGTGCAGAGTTTGTAATTTACAGCAAAGTCTTTTACGGAAAATAAAAACCCTTCAAAGTTTTTCGTTGTGATGTTAGAAAAACTTTGAAGGGTTTTTATTTTTAAAAACTTTTTTCGTGAGCATTTATTAAAAAAGTTTCTCACACATATTTTTTCAAAACTTTTATAAAAAAATTTTAAAAAGTTATCCACAACTTTTTTTTTACTTCATACAAATTTTTTATTTGCGCGCGATAATACATATACAACATTCGCGCACAAAACTTTTTTGAAAATGTTGTAAGAAATTTTTTTGAAAAAAGTTTTGTGCGCAAATGGGTCGACTTTAGTCGTAGCTATAAATTCAAAACGTATATGGCCGCAAAAAAGAAAGTTGCTAAGAAAAAGGTAGCAAAGAAAGCAGCAAAGAAGACAGTAAAGAAAGTTGCTAAGAAGAAGATGGCAAAAAAGCGAAAGTAATTTTGCACAAAAAATCCTCCATACGGAGGATTTTTTGATAAAAAGATAGAAGTTAAACACATGCCCGTTTGACTTTCTACGTGCCCTTATCACCAGCTTTCCATTCGGTGAGTTTTCCAGCTTTTCGTTCCATGGAGTCTGCTTTTCGTATAAATTTTCCGTTTTCTTTTGGAAATAAAAGATAGTGTGGCGCAGTGTCGAGGTCTTGTGCTATATCCCAGAGATCTTCTTCAGCAGTAATCCACGAAGTACCATAGCGAGACAAATTAAATGGTCCTGAGTGGCTACGAAGTGTTTTTTCTCCATTTGAGTCGAGAAAGTATTCATGAAAGTACGACGCTGCAAGCTCGCGCACAGTTTTATATATAGGATCGCGAAATCGCAGCGTTGCGTGATTTGTTTTGCTTATGGCACCCCTGTGGCTATTTCTTTTGTAAAGAGCAATAACGTGGTCGTCGTCTCCTTTAATTGTTTTTAAATCAAGCACAAGAGGTTTTTCTTCTTGAAGCATAAGTGCGAGCGCAGCGAGCATAGCTCCTTCCATGCAGTGTGCTTTCTGCTCACGTAGTACGCGCCGAGGTGACATATTGGTCTCGCCTTTCTTTTCAAAATTTATCGGCAGGGTGTCGAGATAGTTTTGAATTTTTTCGGGTGTTGAGAGGTTTTTTAGTATGGCGAACTCTTCTGGATACAATAGTTCACTGATCGCAATCATTACCTACAATAGTACCGCAGTTTTTTCGTCCAAACCGAAACGTATCATTTAAAGGTTGAAAATGCTATAATGGCCTATACGTTAGATATATGGCTAATTTCTTGGGAAATCTCTTTGCGCAAAATCAATCCGCCAGCTTTTTAAAAGCTGGCGCTCCGGTCGTGGCTCATGCAGCGAAACTCGCAGACGAACTTTCAAATCTTTCACGAGATGAGCTCGCTGCACGGCTTGCTTCTGTAAAAGAGCGTACAAGTGGAGTACCAGAAAAAGATGAAGACATTGCTGAGGTGTTTGCGCTTGTGCGCGAGGCATCCTCGCGCACATTAAAGGAGCGTCATTATGACGTTCAGCTTCTTGGTGGACTTACGCTCGCAAAAGGAAAAATTGCTGAGATGCGTACTGGGGAAGGAAAGACGCTCGTTGCTACGCTCGCAGCTACGCTGCGAGCGCTTGCTGGCAAAGGCGTGCACTTGGTCACCGTAAACGACTATCTCGCACGTCGTGATGCAGCATGGATGGGTCAGGTCTATTCATACCTTGGTCTTTCGCTTGGCGTAGTTACTTCGCAAGGCGCATACTTATACGATGCAACACATATCACAAATCCCGATGAAGACGAAACACGTGATGAGCTTGGCTCGTTTAAAGTTTTTTATGACTATCTTCGCCCAGTAACAAAAAAAGAAGCGTACGCAGCAGACATTACCTATGCTACCAATAACGAGCTTGGGTTTGATTACCTTCGTGATAATACCGCGTATGATTCTTCACAGCTTGTGCAGCGCGGTCACCACTATGCAATAGTAGACGAAATCGATTCCATTCTTATAGATGAAGCACGCACACCTTTAATTATTTCTGGCCCTGTAGGAGATGCAGAATTACTCTATGACAAATTTGCGCGCATAGTAGCAGGATTTATTCCAGAAGAAGACTACACTGTAGATGAAAAACAAAAAGCAGTGCAGCTAACCGATGCAGGAATTACCAAAGCAGAAAAAGCGCTTGGCATAGAAAATCTCTACACGGAAGGAGGCGTAAAGTATGCACATCACCTTGAGACGGCTGTGCGTGCAAGGGCACTTTTCACAAAGGACAAAGAGTACGTTATAAAAGACGGTGAAATAATGATTGTCGATGAGTTTACAGGGCGACTACAGCCAGGACGACGTTGGTCAGAAGGTTTGCATCAAGCAATTGAGGCAAAGGAAGGTGTCACTATACAGAAAGAAACTCGCACCTATGCGAGCGTTACCTTTCAAAACTTCTTCCGCATGTATGACGCACTCGCAGGAATGACAGGAACTGCGCTTTCTTCAGAAGAAGAATTTTATACTGTATATGCGCTTGATGTCGTAGTCATACCGACAAATCGCAGCATTCAGCGCATCGATCATCACGATGTGATTTTTCAGACGACTAAAGGAAAGTACACCGCGCTCGTGCGGCAGGTTAAAGAACTTCGCGAAAAAGGTCAGCCAGTGCTGGTAGGTACGGTTTCAATAGAAGACAATGAAGTTGTAAGTGAGTACCTTACAAAAGCAAATATTCCCCACGAGCTTTTAAATGCGAAAAATCACGAACGAGAAGGTGAGCTCATAGCGCAAGCAGGCCGAAAAAATCGCGTGACAGTCGCCACAAACCTCGCTGGTCGCGGAGTTGATATAAAGCTCGGCGGCGCGCCAGTAGACTTCGATGAGCGCGAGGCGGTAATGGATGCAGGCGGTCTGTACGTGATAGGTACGGAGCGTCACGAGGCGCGCCGCATTGATAATCAGCTCCGCGGTCGCTCAGGCCGCCAAGGTGACCCAGGTGAAACGCGTTTCTATGTATCGCTTGAAGATAAACTCATGCGGGTATTTGCGTCAGACATGATGCAAAAAGTAATGGGCACATTTAAAATTCCGGAAGACGAACCAATAGAGAGCTCGCTCATTTCAAAGTCACTCGAGACAGCACAAAAAAGAATTGAAGGATTTAATTTTGATTCTCGAAAGCAAGTACTCGCATACGACGACGTACTAAACACACAGCGCCTTTCAGTATATGCACAGCGTCGCATTGCACTTATGGGTACCGCTGAAGAGCTTGAAACCGTAATTCTCGGAATGATTGCGGGCGATGAGCAAGCACTTCAGACGTACGACACCAAGCGCGCAGAGCTTGGCATAGATGCATTTACAGGAATTATTCGTAGAATGCTCCTACAAATAATAGATACCTATTGGCTTGAGCAGCTCGAGACAATGGAATACTTGCGAAAGTCAGTTTCACTTCGTGCATACGGACAACGCGATCCACTCATCGAATATCGTCGAGAAGGACTTCAGCGATTCACACGTATGCAGCAGGGTATTGCAGGAGCATTTGCAGAGGCACTTCCACGCATTCAGTCTGTAGATGATGCACAGGCGCGAGCAATACAAGCTGAGCAAGAACGCACGCGTAAGGCACTTGTTGCGGCGAGCGAAAGTGGAGATGGCACAGGAGGAAGAGGTGGCAAAGGAAATGGCAACGGGCAATCACAAACACCAATCATAAAAAGCGGAATTCAATTTGAGCGAAACGACGTCGTCACTATAAAGCGTGGTGAAGAAACTCAGACACTTAAGTATAAGAAAGCAGAACCACTTCTCGCTGAGGGTTGGGTTATTGAGTAAATCCAAGTTTCGATTTGTAAGGTCGCAACCTGAGTTAGAAACTCAGAAAGATTTTATATCCACCTCATCCTTTCATGAGGGGTTTCTTTTTATACTTAGGTAAGTCTTTTGATAATTTTGTGATACACACTCTGATGTGTATACTGGAATTATGAAAAAAGACACATCTTATCAGCGAATAAATATCACCATGCCCACCAAGACTCTCAAGAAATTAGACAAAGTTGCACCCAAAGGCGACCGTAGTGGCTTCATAACTGAGGCTGTGAATGAATACATT
>DAIDID010000009.1 GCA_027459545.1 Candidatus Parcubacteria bacterium
TATCTGCTGGCTTAGAAAAAGCACATTCTTCCTCTGAAAGAACTGGCATATTTGACGAAAGAGACACCACATCTTGAATGCGATCAAGTGAGGCAAGTGCTAGCTGAAGACTCGACCACACCGTTGCGAGTTGACGTAGGGGATTATAAAAACTATTTACATATAGAATGTAGCCTATTAAAAGACCGACACTTAATTCCCCTACCGAAACCATATACAACCCATACGCAAGCACAATAAGCTGACCAAAATTTGAAGCAAGTGTATATATAGGAGTAAAGACACTCGACGCAATCCCTGAAGCAATAGAAGCTTTGTAATTTGCATCATTTACTTCTTTGAATTTTTCTCTAAAGTAATCGATACGATTAAATGCAACGATGACTTTGAAATTATTTATATGTTCCTGAATTTCGGCACTCAAGGATCCAAGGCTTTGTAAGCCTGCACGACTTTTGCGCTTTACCCATTCCGAAATCACTTGTGTAATTCCAAACACCATAAGTGCAGGCACAAGTGCTGCTATGCCAAGTCTCCAATTAAGAGCAATAAGAACTACTCCTGCGCCGAGTATGAGAAAGCCATTTCCAATAAACTGCATAAGCGCCTGAGAAAAAAATTGATTGAGTTTGTCTGTGTCGTTGTTTATGCGAGAAATCAAATCCCCTGTTTTGTTTTGATTAAAAAATGCTATTGGCAATTCTTGGAGCTTAGAAAAGAGCTTGTTTCGTAATATAAAAAGTACATTACGTCCGACCGTGCCCATTCGATTTGTTTGATAATAACCAGCAACGAGCACGAGTATATATATGCCAAGGAGTAAAGCGGCATAGGTAAGCACTCCTACAAAATCATGATGAATAATGTATATATCGACAGATCGAGCGATGATGATCGGCGCGAGGAGCGTACCAGCAGCGTTTATACTAACCGCAACTAGTGCGATAGAAATATTTCTTTTTTCAGAATACAAAAGCGGACCAAGGCTTTTAAAAGCTCGTATCCATATATTTTCTTCTTTTGCAGATGCTTCAGTTGGCAGCTCGTATGTAGGTGGATCGTTATACATAATTTTCAGTACTTTTTTGCGAATCATATATCTGCACGTATTCTGGAGATTTTTTCATGAGCTCGGCATGTGTTCCTTTTGCGAGCGGCTCACCTTCCATGAGCAATATAATTTGCTCATATTGCTCAATAGGCGCTATTTTCTGTGTGACAGATATAAGCGTAAGTGAAGGATAGTTTTTAGTTATATTTGTTAAAATATTTCGCTCTGTGGTAGTATCGACTCGCGCAGTAAAGTCATCTAACAAAAGAATTTTAGGATTTATTGCAAGCGCGCGCGCGAGCATGATGCGTTGCTTTTGTCCTCCTGAAAGCGAAGCCCCCCGCTCAGAAACTACAGTATTGAGTCCTTGCGGAAGCGCTGCTATAAAATCATGCAATTCAGCAGTATCAATCGCCTTTTGTAAATCACCATCCTGCACATTTGTATTAAATGCGATATTTTCTCGAAGTGTGAGATTAAAAATACTACTGTCTTGAAAGACAAATCCTATTTGCTCATGTAGACGCTGCTTGCTATACGCTGAAATTGGATGAGTGTCGTATAGTATAGTTCCCGAAGAAGGATGTAGTAGTCCTGTTAAAAGGTACAGCAGCTGCGTTTTTCCAGCAGCAGTCGGACCGATAATCGCATTTTTAGTTCCTGGCTGAATTGTGAACGATATATCTTTGAGTACACTTCGCTCACCGTACGTTATAGAAACAGCCTGCACTTCTAGTGCGCCAGTAAGATCATTTGTACGTGTTCCTTTATCTTTTGGATCTTCAGAAGTAAGCATTTCAATAATGCGCGCGTATGATGCGCTTGCTTGTGCTATTACATTACTCATAAATCCTATGACCAGTATCGGGAAAATCAGTATGAGGAGATAGGTATTAAAAGCAGTAAAATTACCAAGCGTCATTGAACCATGTATTACGAAAAAACCGCCGAGTGAGAGAATTATAAGTGTGGCAAAATTAGAAAGAAAAGTAATAATAGGAATGAGGAGTGAGAAATAACCGATAATTTGTAAACCGATCTTTCTCGAAGCTTCAGCAGCTGCTGAGAATTTTTTTTCTTCAGTTTTTTGAGAAAAAAGTAGTCTAATGAGCGCAGCGCCAAAAATACTTTCACTTATTACTGAGTTTAGCCAGTCAATTATTTCTTGTGATTTTCTAAATAATGCTCGAACTCGTCCAAGTATTATATAAAATGCTCCAGCGAGTATTGGAATGACTGTTAGTACGACAAGGGCTAATTTCCAATCTATTCGTAAAAGCAGTATGGATGCACCAAAGATAAGAAAAATTGAAGAAATGATAGATGCTATTGCTTGTGATACAAATGTTTTTACTGCATCGGCATCAGAAGTGAGATTGGTGAGTAGTGTGGCTGGCGTAACGCGCTCAATCGTTGCGTAGTCTTGAATGCTTATTTTTTCAGCAAGGGTAGTACGAAGATTGCGTGCAACTCGCTCTGCTGAAATAGTTTGGATAACAGCTTGTAAAAAAGTAAACAAGAAAATGCCAAACGAAAGTAGTACGAACTCCAAAATAATGGTGCTTTCAACCAACGTACCTTTTATGTACGCATCTATTGCATGCGAGGTAATTTCTGGAACTATAAGCGTCAGAGCATTAGCAAAAAGTGTAACTATCGTGAGCACTACTACCCATCCCCAGTACGGAATAAGCAAGGAAATCAAATTTGCAGTATTTTTTTTAGGCATGCGTATGTGTACGGATATACTCTAAGTAATTACTCAGCCATCATAGCTTGTTGGTCAACCTCCCTATCTGGAACGACTATTAAAAATGCAAAAAGAGCACCGACTAAAAGAATCCCAGCAGCTATTTCATAGATAAGTGCGTATGCATCAACTTCGGCTTTTAGAATAATTAGACCTGTAAATGTAGCTACTGCCGTTGCTGTGTGCACATACAAATGACTCAATGAGTCTATTTGTAAGACATTTTTAACTTCAGCCCAATTAAGTAAACTTCCAAAAAGTGCAATACCAAATGCTCCAGAGATATTTCGCACCAGAGCAAGAACTGATGACGCAACTCCGATTTCTGATGCGGGTACTGCCTGCGCAACAGCATTTGTGCGCTGCGACATACCAAACCCAAGTCCCGCAGCCATAATCATAAGTGGAATCATGATATCGATAGCGGTCGAGCGAACATCAAGAAATGAAAAAAGGTACAGTCCGAAAGCTGCGACAAGTGTCGAAGTTCCGATAACGATTCCGGGCTTTACTCTACCCACAAGCGCCGCGCCGAACGGCGCGGCGAACATCAACCCAATCGCCATCGGTATAAAAAGATATCCCGTTTGAGTTGCGCTATACCCAAGAAACTGCTGTGCAAAAATCGGCACAAGGAAAATACTTCCCATAAGACCCATAAAAACTATAAAGTTATTTATGAGCGTATTTACAAAAATAATATTTTTGAAAAATTTTAAATCCACAATTGGCTCTGGGTGCCTTTGCTCTATAGCTACGAAAATACATCCGGCGATAAGCGTAACTGCATACGTAATTAAACTGTACTCTGAAAGCCAGCCCCAACTCGTACCTTGATCAAGCACGAGCACCAGTGCTGCAAGAGAAATCGCAAGAAATCCCGCTCCAAACCAGTCAAATTTCACTATCCGATCAGGAAGTTTTGATTCAGTAATAAACGTAAGTGCCATAAAAGTTCCTATAACTCCGACAGGAAGGTTTATAAGAAAAACAGAGCGCCAACCAAAAGAATCAATTAGCGGACCACCTATAAGCGGACCAAAAACTGCTGCTGCTCCAAAGACACTCGACCATATACCGAGTGCTTGTGCACGATCCTTTTGATTTGCAAAGGTTGCAGTAAGAATCGCCATTGCCGTGGGATAATCAGCAGAGCCCGACACAGCTTGAATAACTCGAAACACAATAAGTGACGGCAGATTCCAAGCAAGCGCAGCTAGCACCGAGCCAATAATAAACCCTACAAAACCTATCAAGTATACTTTTTTACGTCCTATTGTATCGCCGAGCTTGCCCCATATAGGCACAAAGACTGCATTCGCAAGAATGTATGCCGTACCAATCCACCCAGCATCAGTCACTGTAATATGAAAGTCTGTGATGATATTTGGAAGAGCTAAATTTACAATTGTTTGATCAAGACGTCCGAGAAATGTACCAATTATAACCGTCAGCAAAATCAGCCACTTAAGGCTTCCATTTTCTGACGTTGCCTTTACCTGTGTAGATGTGAGAGCTGCGGTTGCCACATTATTTTATTTTTTAAAGACCCAAATCTTCGCACTCATGCCATTTCGAAGCTCTGGATATTTTGCTAAGTCATACGCAACTGAAACATTGAATTTTTGCTCTTGGCGTTGATCAGACACTTGAAAAACGACATCGGAATTTACATCCGTAGGACTTACTTCGCTTACCACTCCATAAAAAGTTTTTCCAGGATACGCATCGACGGTAAACTTGGCACTGTCTCCTACAGCGACATTATTTAATCCTTTATCTTCTTCGAGTTGACCTACTACGCGAAGTTGTGTTGGATCAATTGTCGTAACAACTGCTGTGCCAGGAGTTATTTGAGTACCAATGTTTGTATTTGTTGAAATAACGAGCCCGCCTGCAGTAGCAGTTACCAGCTGTGTACCAACCTCTGCTACTACAGTATTTGGAGAAATCACATCTCCAACTGACACATATACCTGCATAAGCGTACCTGCCGCCGTTGGCGAAAGTACAGTCATCGGAGCCTCTACGCTTGAATTTTCTATGTATACCATTTGATTAGATACCAAAAGATACGCCGCTGCACCAATACCACCCGCTACAACAAGCACAAGCGCTGCTGCAACCATAAGTGGTATACGGCTTTTAGTTCCCTCTGGTTGTATGTGTGTCTGCTCTTGTGTGTGTGTTTCGTGTTGTGCCATAAGCGAAATGGTAGTTTAGGATATTACTGTGACTGCGAACCCACCAGCGAGATTACATCCCCTGCAGATACTCCTGAAAGTATTTCAACTGTACTCGTGCTGGTAAGCCCAAGCAGCACAGGTATTTGCACTAATCCCTGTGAGGTTTTTTTCAATACAAATTCTGAAGTGCCATTAGTTATAACTGCCGAAGCAGGAATTACAAGAACATTTGCTGCACTTCCTGATTGAATTGCAGCGCGTGCGTGCATGCCGTTTGCTATTTCTGGATCAGGAGCATTAAAAACAAGTGTCACTTTATATCCTTGAGAAGTTCCATCTGAAGGATTCGAATCTACAGAAGGAGATGTCTCTATTGTACTAACCGTTGCTGGAAAGATTTTATTTGTTCCAAAAGCATCGAGAGTTACATTTGCAGCGTCTCCGATTTTTAGTTTAGGTATGTCATTTTCTGCTACATATACAGTTACTTCAAACGTGCCATTTGGAATAAGTGCAATAACTGGTGCATTCGGCGTAGCAGCATCACCAGGTTTTACTGAAACGCTTGCTACTCGTCCTGAAAAAGGTGCAATGATTTCATTTTGTGCTATCTGCGCTTCAATTCCTGCAACAACTGCTTTTTGTGCTTCGATATCTTGCGGTGTTGCTCCAGCCGTTGTTTGATTTAGTGCATCCTGCGCTGACTGTACTGCTAGTTGCTCAGAAGTAATTTGCTGGTGAGAATTAGTAAGAGAAGTAATAAGACCATTTATAATCGCAAGTGCAGCATTTGCAGATGCAATGCCTGTTGTTTGTTCACCTGTGTATGCGCCGCTTGTATTTTCACTTTCAATTGCAAACACTAAGTTTGTAAGGAAATTTCTTATCGTATGCAAGTGCCCTATACTCTGCTGCGTAAGAGAATCAAATTGTGCAGGAGAAGAGCTTGAAGCTTCAGCAAGTTCGCTTTGCCATTCAGAAAATTCTGTGTTTAGTTCCGCTCGCTCAGCATCAACTTCTACACGTGCTGAGGAGTTACCGTCACTTGAAATAAGTGCGGGTTGCGCGGGCACTGAAAAACTAAAAAGAGGATCTGTGTTTGTGTAAATTGCAGATTCTGCGCTGGTTTGAATACTCACAAGCGTTTGAGGGTAATTTGCATAGGTGTTTTGAAGTGTTTGTTCAGCACTAGTAACTTCAGTCTGCTGACCTGCGACATCAACGCTTCGTGGCGGCGCTTCGAGCTTATCAAGTTTTGCTTGCGCAGCTTCAAGACTTGCAGATAAAACTTTAGTATCAAGTGCAGCTAAAAGCGTGCCCGCCGATACTTGTTGGCCTGCCACTACATTTACAGTGGTTACTTGCCCTGCTTGCTGAAACGAAAGTGACGGATTTTGTATCGGAGAAACAGTACCGTTTGCAGTTACTTCCTGAGTAATAGTCCCCACTTGTACCGTGGTGTACGTGACTTTTGGTGGCTGCATCTCAATTAAATAGTACGCGAGACTACCTGCGGCTGTTACCCCAACAAATGCAAGCGCCGCTCGTACTGCGGTATTTTTAAGTAATTCTGTAATAGATGGAAAGGTGGACATAGGGCAAAAAATATCAGACTGGCGAGCGAATAATAACAGAAAGTATGCGTGTTAGTTCTTGTATTTCTTTTTTTGAAAGATGAGAAATAATTTTGGAAAACGCCTTACTTTTAAGCTGCATATTCTTTTCTAAAATACTCTTACCTTTTTTCGAAAGACGAAGACGTATAACACGGCGATCTTCTCCGTCTGCTACTCTTTCTAGAATTCCTTCTTCTACTAAAGCAGTTACGTGTACTGTTACTGAAGGAGGAGTAATTTTCAAATACTCAGCGATTTCGCGCATTGAAGGTGTGCCATGCTCATCTATAAAGCGAAGAGTTTCACTTTGCAGATATGAGCACATATCTCCTCCAGAGTTTGCCATTTCATTTTTAATTAGCCTTCCCATCTCAAGCATGAGAGGTAGCAATTTTTCAATATCGCTACGCGTAGCAGCACCTACCACTTTGGTAGGTGCTGACTGTAGTCGCGGTGCCATGAGAGAATTCATAGTAGTTATACTAACTAATAGTTAGTATAACTAAGTATATACGAATAGCGCTATTTCTGCAACTTACGTATGGCTATTTTTTAAGCTGTGCGTCTATGAGTGCTGCTACTGCTGAATATGGCTGGAATCCTTGAAGAAGTGTTGTGCCCACAATGACACTCGGTGTTCCCTGAATACCGAAGGTCTGACCTTCAGCAAAGTCATTCGTAATTACCGTATCATACTGCGTTTTGTTTTTGTTCATAAGCGCAACAACTTTATTTACATCAATCCCAGGAATTGTTGCAGTAACTGTTTCAAGGTGTGGCAAGAACGAAGCATCTGCAGTGCGACTTTCTTCGGGCTGACTTGCAAATATTGCTTCATACCATGCATAAAACTGATTAGGATATAGCTCCCAAACAGCCCGAGCGAATTCTGATGCTTGCGTGGAATTAGGACCTAAAAAGTCAAAGTCTTTGAAGACAATTTTAAGCTTTCCTGTCTGTACATAATTTGTATAAAGCTGTGGCACTACTGTCGTGTCAAACTGTTTACAAAATGGACACTGATAGTCAAAGAAAAGAGCCATAGTGACAGGGGCGTTTGGATTTCCGACATACGGTTCCCCTGCTGTCTTTACGTTTGCAATATTTACCGATGGAGCACTTCCAGCTGTGTTTGCTGTTGCAGCCTGCTGTACAGTTTGTCCTCCGTGAAAGAAAATAAATGCTAGTGCAAGTATGATAAAACCTAAAATAATTGCGATGGGTGTAAGGTAGGTTTCAAGAAAGACATTACCTTCTAAGTGAACTTTATGTTTTCGTGATTTTTCTGGCTTGTGTTCTTCGTTTTCCATAATTATATTTTTTTCTTAGCTACTTTTTTTGTTGCTTTTTTAACTGCCTTTCGCACTGATTTTGTTGCGGTCCTTGTTGCCTTCTTAACTGCTGTAGTACTTTGCTTTGCTACTTTCTTTGCGACTCCGCTGCCTTTTTTCGCTGCGGTTGCGAGCTCAGCTTGAATTTCCTTCCAATTTTGCTTGAGCTCTGTAGCTGCTGCAAGGAGTTCTTCCTTACGCACATTTCGCATTCCTTCGTATGCCTTTGTTGCTCGATCGACAATGACAGCCATTGCTTGCTTGTCGAGTTTCGCTACAATTTTCGACTGCTTTTTAGCTTCTTTCATAACCTGATTTTTCATTTCAAGTGCCCACTTTGCGCTTTTTTTGCGGTTCTTTGAAGCATCTTTTGATCCATAGAAATAAAAACCTGCTGCCGCTGCTCCTGCTGCCGCGAGCACGCCGGCACCGATTTCTGCAGCAAGAGCTGCATCATTTTCCTTTTTTGAGACTTTCTTTTTTGAATTAGCCATACGATAAATTGTACGATAACGAGTAAATTAAGAGCTGTGTTTCTTTTTCATAAGTCGTTTTCCTGTTTTGTTTGCAAACTTTCCAAAAACAGAAAGACCTGATAAGAAACCTCTTCCCTGACGCCTTATTGATGCACGCGCTTCATTAAAGTCTTCTTTAAGGATCTGTGCCTCTTCCTCAACAGAATTTGCAACTCTGCTAATTGTACGCAATATTTGAATTACATACCAGAGAGCTATGCACACCAAAAGCGCAAGTACGACAAAGCCAATCGTTGCAATAACGAAAAAGAGATTCATTTTGAAAAATTCACTCATGTATACTGCGGTGCGTCAGAGAAGCACCCTAAAAGTATAGCATCTTACCTTTGGCCGAATACGCAAAATCCCCCAGAAAAGGAACTTTTCTGGGGGATTTTGCGTATTCTCTTGCTCTTTTAAATGAAGGTCAGAGCCATTCCTGCTTTTCCAGCTCGACCAGTACGTCCAATGCGGTGCGTGTAGTCTTCATATGTAGCAGGCAAATCATAGTTTATGACGTGTGACACTCCAGAGATATCAAGCCCTCGAGCTGCGACGTCAGTTGCAACTAGCACCTGTACATGATCTTGCTTAAAAAGTCCGAGTGCTTTCTGGCGACGTCCATGAGTTTTGTCACCATGTATTGAGTCAGCACGAATTCCTCTTGCTCCAAGATCTTTTGCAAGTCGTTCAACTCCATGCTTAGTTCGCCCGAATACAAGCACTTTATTAAAGGATGGATCTCCCAACATGTCCACGAGCATTTCAAACTTACTCGAGCCTGCAGGAACTCGCACGACATCTTGATCGATAGTCTGTGCAGTGTCGCGAGTCTTTACTGATACCCGTGCTGGCTTACTGAGAAATTCATGTATAAGACTTTCAATTTCTCTTGAAAGCGTTGCTGAGAAAAAAAGCGTATGACGATCTTTTGACATTTTTGCCATTATGAATCGCATGTCTGGAATAAATCCCATATCAAGCATGCGATCAGCTTCATCGAGTACTACTGTCTGAAAAACAGACAGTTCGAGCTCTCCACGCTCCATTAAGTCTTTAAGGCGCCCTGGAGTTCCGATGACGAAGTTTGGTCGACGGCGAAGTACGCGGATTTGCGGTTCGATTCCAGCACCTCCCACGCAGCACACTGCATTTATACCAAGCCCTTTTGCGAAGCCATAAAACTCCTGTTCTATTTGTATTGCGAGCTCACGAGTTGGCACCATGATAAGTGCGCGCTGATCGCGATCTTTAAGTACTTTATTTATAAGAGGAATAAGAAATGATGCAGTTTTTCCTGTTCCAGTATTTGCAATTCCAACAATATCATTTCCTTCAAGTACGAGAGGAATTGAATTGTCCTGAATTGGAGTTGGTGTTATATAGCCTTTTTTTGCAATGTTATCTTTAAGCACCTGCTCAATTTCAAAATCAGTAAACTGATGCTTTGGTACAAAAGGCGCTTCATCGAGAATTGGTTTTGCTTTGTTTACAAGCTTTGAAAGGTCTATTGACATTTCTTGAAAACCTCTCTTGCCATTTCCGCTATTTGAACGGGTACGAGAAAAGTTTCCTCGTGATCCCCCACTAAAATTTCCTCGTGAATTTCCACCGAATTTCGGTCGAGAAAAAGTCGGGCGAGAGCCTTGCTGTGAACCTTGTGAATAAGAAGAACGTGAACTGCCTTGAGAACGGCCTCCTGAAGGAGAACGTCGTCCATCAACGCGTCGTATATATATTGTTGCCATGTAGTGTATAGAGTAAATGCGTGCGTACGACTGTGCTAGACAGATGTCGCGATATGCGCGCGCTAATTTGTAAAGTCTGAATTAAAAACACTTTGGAGAGTTTCTTCCTCTGACTCAACCGATCTCGAGAGTTTGCAGACTGCGGCAGAAGCCGTGAATGACTTATAGTAGTCTTCGCGCCTGGTCCTGAGCGACTCTCAAGACAGATAAACCAAGGAGAACTGGTTACTCACTAGAATAGCATGCCTTAGAAAATTTGCAACTCTCTTTGGAACAGAGTATTGGACTATTTGGCTTTATTTCGCGCCTTTACTCGCTCACTTTCATTAAGAAACTGCTTACGTAAACGAACTGATTCCGGAGTTATTTCCAGATATTCATCCTCTGCCATAATTTCAAGACCGCGTTCGATTGTAAGTGTATATGGTGGGAAAAGGTTAATAGCTTCGTCATTTCCAGAAGAACGAACGTTCGTGAGGTTTTTCCCTTTTGTAGGATTTACCATCATTTCTTCACCTTTAGAAGTATTACCAATTACCATACCTTCATACACTTCCGTAGCGGGATTTATATAAAGCACTCCGCGCTCTTGAAGACCCCAAAGCGCATACCCAAGTGCCTTTCCTGGTGCCATTGAAATCATCGAACCAACCTGACGCTTCTTTATTTCACCAGCATAGGGCTTAAAGCCAATTACGCGAGAAGAGAGAATGCCCTCTCCTTTTGTATCGATAACAAACTGATTTCGATACCCAAGAAGTCCACGCGTAGGACCTTCAAGCGAGAGTCTTACTAAATCATCATTTTGTACAAGGTTTTGTAGCACAAACGCACGCGAACCAAGCCGCTCAATAATCACTCCTTGAAATTCACTTGGAGTATCTATAGTCACTTCCTCGTACGGCTCAAGCTTTTGTCCTTCTTCTTCTCGAATAATTACTTGTGGCTGAGACACCTGCACCTCATACCCATTTCGACGCATATTTTCTAGCAAAATTGCAATGTGCAACTCACCGCGACCTGAAACCTTGAAAGCATCTGGAGAAACAAAATCAATTTTAAGTCCTACGTTTACTTCAAGCTCGCGCTCAAGATACTCTCGAAGTTGGCGACTGGTTACATACTTTCCTTCACGACCAGCAAAGGGAGAGTTATTTACGAGGAAATTTACAGTAATTGTCGGCTCGTCAATTGAAATCGCAGAAATTGGTTCAGCATTTTGATCGGTAGTAATAGTCTCACCAATAAATATGTCCGGTAGACCAGCAATAATCACAATATCTCCCGCTTGTGCTTCAGCTACTTCAGCGCGCTCGATGCCTTTGAATGAAAATAGTTTTGTGAGCTTACCCGTACGTGTGTCGCCATTTGGCTTTTTCACGAAAACATTTTCTGTTGATTTTATCTTTCCTTCATAAATACGAGCAATTGCGAGACGACCAAGGAAGTTATCATATCCAAGATTGAAAGCCTGTACTCGAAGTGGTTTTTCAATACGTTCTGGAGTTGCCGCAGAAGGAACCTGCTCGAGAATTACGTCGAGAAGTGGAGTAAGGTCTTTGCGCTCATCATCTAGCTTTCGCATTGCAACTCCCTCGCGGCCAATAGCGTATACCGTAGTGAAATCTGCTTGCTCATCTGAAGCACCAAGCTCAAGAAAGAGCTCAAGGACTTGTTCTTCCGCTCGATCAGGATCCGCCGCTGGTTTATCTATTTTATTTAGTACTACAATTGGCTTAAGGCCAAGCTCGAGGGATTTTTTTAGCACAAAGCGCGTTTGCGGCATAGGTCCTTCTTGAGCATCTACCACTAAAAGCACAGAGTCTATCGAGCGAAGCACACGCTCTACTTCCGAACCAAAATCCGCGTGGCCAGGTGTATCTACGATATTAATTTTAGTTCCCTTATACTCAACAGATGTATTTTTTGAGTAAATAGTAATCCCGCGCTCTTGCTCGATGTTATTTGAATCCATTGAAACACCTTCTGCAGCGGCACCAGTTTGACGCATTAATGCATCCGTCAAGGTAGTCTTGCCGTGATCCACGTGAGCAATGATTGCGATATTTCGTATTTCCATAGTAAAAGTGAGCAGCGCTACTAGCTAGATAAATTTCTGAAATTAAAAAGCGGCTCAGCCGCCAGTTAAATATAGAATACCTCTATATGAGGTATTCGTCAAATTAGTGAGTCGGTAGTACGCTCCACATTCCAGGATCTTCCCCACCATCAAGCTTAAAGAATGCAACTCCTGCGAGGCCAAAACTTTTCGCAAGTGCAACTTTCTGTGCAATTGCTCCAGCATCACTCCATGTGAGGTAATTAAACGTACCCGAAAGTGGAACATTTCCTGAGTTAGATCCTGTATCTGAATTCATTGTTGGTGTTGTGGTTGCTATGTACTCAAGCTGTAACTCTCCTGCAGAATTGCGAGTCGGCTTTACATTATATTCACTTTCAATTTGAGTTGCATAATCTGGATCAAATGCCCATAAAAGATCATACATATAGCCGCTATTATTTGCGTACGGAGTCACACTGTATTCGTATCCATATGTTGCAATACCGAGCTCCATTTTGCTTGCTGGAATGCTTTTTTCCATAAGCTGAATTACTGCCGTGTCCCATTTTGGATCAGCTATGGGCATGTACAGACTGTTACCGGCAGCTTCATTAAGTGTTTTATCTGCAGACTCTTGATCGTAAGCCATGATGCGTACCTGATCACAATACTCACCTATCGCAGATAAGTTATTGGCATATTGAAATTCACTTATCGGCGTTGTTGTATTTAAATCTTGCGGTGGTGTACGAGCTTCAATAGTGCACATGAGGGATTTGTCTCCTGACTGCTTTAGAGCAATATTTAACTGCTGAAGAAAAGTTGAAAAATAATTTATATCTGAAGCTTTTTTGCCTTCATAGTCAATGTCGACACCATCCCAGTTGTTTTTTCGTACTTCAGCAACAATCGATGCAATATTTTGTGAGCGAAGTGTTGGATTTGAAAGCACTGTAT
>DAIDID010000010.1 GCA_027459545.1 Candidatus Parcubacteria bacterium
CGTAGAGAAATTCAAGCAGCGCGCAGCTGCTGCAAAAAAGAACTAAGACAAACAAAACAAAAAACTCGCTTAGTTAAAAAGCGAGTTTTTTGGTAGTATGGCTACATGATTGAATACAGTTCGGAATTTAAACAAAACCATAAGACAGCGTACTTTGCTGAGGAGTATGAAAAACTAACGGCTGAATTAGCCGGCGCTCGTGAGAGCGCCGGCTCTGATCCTGAACTAATGGCGATGGCCGAGGAAGATGCTCGACGGATTGAGCAGCGCCAGGAGGAGCTACTTTCAGAAATTGAAAGGATTTTAGACAAGGATAAAGAAGAAGCAGAAAAACCAAAGGCCATAGTGCTCGAGTTCCGAGCTGGAGCAGGAGGTGACGAAGCAACACTCTTCGCGCGAGAACTTAAAGATATGTACACAAAGTACGGAGAGGCAAAAGGATGGCGAGTAAAGGCACTCGATGACCTCACACTTGAAATAGAAGGCGCAGACGCATGGGAGGCACTTAGATATGAGACGGGAGTTCATAGAGTGCAGCGAGTACCTATTACTGAAAAAACAGGACGAATTCATACCTCGACTGCTTCTGTCGCGGCATTACCCATACGCACAAAACCAACGTTCATCATACATCCTGCCGACATTGAAATGGAATTTTCTAGAAGCGGTGGAGCAGGGGGGCAAAACGTAAATAAAGTCGAAAGTGCCGTACGACTTATTCACAAGCCAACTGGCGTAGATGTGCGTTCCACAAGCGAGCGAAGCCAGATAGCAAATCGCGAAAAAGCAATGGCAATTCTTTCGGCGAAATTAGAAGCGTTTGCAATAGAAGAAGAAGCAAAAAAACATTCGGCAGACAGAAAATCTCAAATAGGCACTGCGGATCGCTCTGAAAAGATACGCACGTATAACTTTTTGCAAGATCGTGTAACAGACCACAGACTTAAAGAATCTTGGCATAATTTGCCGAAAATTATGCTTGGGGGAATCGATCCAATAATTGAAGCACTTGCGAAAGCCGCCGCCGAAGGCGGCGTGGGTGCAGCAGAGGACTCTTCAGAGTAGTTCCCGAAAGGTTGGGCGCTCATTCCTAAAGCCAGATCTTTGGGAGAATTGCAGGCTTTCGTGCCTTATGGTATCTTCTATTTATGACTACCGACACATCGGTGCAGGCTTCTGTTGACCGCCTCTTTAAGGCAGGCGGGCATTTTGCGCAGCTCAAAAGCCGACGACACCCTTCAATGAAAGCATTTGTTATTGGATCAAAATCAAAAGTTGAAATTTTTGACCTTGCAAAAACTGCTGAGCAGCTTGCTAAAGCAAAAGAAACAATGAAAGCCCTCGCTCGGGATGGAAAAATTGTTCTTTTCGTGGGAGGAAAAAGCGAAGTAGGTCCGGCTATAAAAGAGGCAGCAAATAGAATTGGTCAGCCATACGTAGCTGGCCGGTGGCTTGGAGGAACTATTTCAAACTTTGTTGAGATAAAAAAGCGTATTGACCGTCTTGCAGATCTTACACAAAAGCGCGACACAGGAGAGCTAGCAAAAATGTACACAAAGCTAGAGCGTGTATTTATTGATCGAGAAATTGAGCGTCTTGAGACTCGTCTTGGAGGTATTGCAGATCTTACTCGAAAACCAGATGCATTTGTAATAGTCGACACTCGTCATGAGTCTCACGCAACAAAAGAAGCACGCGATGCACGTATTCCAGTGATAGGCATAATGAGCTCTGACTGCGATGTACATGATGCAACATATCCAATAGTGGTAAATGATGCCTCACGTGAGACTGTAAAGCTCGTGCTCGGTGAGCTTGTAGAAGCATACGACGAAGGCCGCAGAGCGTAGAAAATTCTGAACGTACATCATCATGGAAATTACAACAGAAACAATTAAAATACTTCGTGATAAGACTGGTGTTTCAATAATGCAGTGTAAAAAAGCACTTGAGGAAGCAGAGGGTGATATGGATAAGGCAGAAGTAATTCTACGCAAGCGTTCGGGGGCTGCAGCAGATAAAAAAGCGGATAGAGACCTTGGTGCTGGGGCTATTGGTGTGTATGTGCACGAAGGTGCTATTGGAGCGATGGTGCTGCTTTCTTGCGAAACTGACTTCGTAGCACGAAATGAAGAATTTCCTTTGCTTGCTCGCGAAATAGCAATGCAGGTAGCAGCTACTAATCCAGCCTATCTTTCAGATGCAGATATTGCTCCCGAAGCGCTTGATGCTGCAAAGGGAGTATTTGAAACAGAGGTTGCAGACAAGCCAGCAGATATGCGAGAAAAAATTCTTGAAGGCAAAATGGCTTCGTATTTTAAGGATCAAGTACTTATGAATCAAGTCTTCATAAAAGATGAAGCAAAAACAATTCGAGATTTAATAACAGAAGCTTCACAGAAATTCGGCGAGCGAGTGGAAGTTACGAAGTTTGTCCGTCTTTCTGCGCGAAGCTAGCGCACGAGGCTGTGGTCTACCTACTTTCAATTCTTGCTAGCATTGGGGTCTTTATCGGGTTTACGGTGCTTACTATATTTGAAGCAAGACAGGGTACTCGAGTATATGCAGTGCATCGTGAAAAGCTTGATCAGCAGGTGACTCGTGCGACGTTTATTTTGAAACATGTTAATTGGATGAGCTTTTTTTCTCAGGCTTTTTTGAGTTTTGGAGAAAGAATTGTTCATGATATTGCTCAGGGTTCGCTTGTCGTGGTCCGGTTTATTGAACGCCAACTTACGAGAGTTGTGCGATCCCTTCGGTATCGCCGTCCAAACATGCTCGCACCGAAGCCTTCGCGTGTCCCGCTCTATAAGCAAATTTCAGGCTATATTCGTAGTACCTTTAAAGGTTTTGTATCTTCTGAAAAAGAATGATACTCTAGATAAATTGCCGCCTTAGCTCAGTTGGTAGAGCAACACTTTTGTAAAGTGAAGGTCCCCAGTTCAAGCCTGGGAGGCGGCTCCAAAAATATAAAAGCCTTCCGATGCCGGAAGGCTTTTATATTTTTGGAGCCGCCTAAGTTAAACGGCCGGCTAAAACAGTGCCGCAAAGCGGCACTGTTTTTTTATTTAGTACTTTTTGTTGCAGACGCTGTCGAAGTTGCGCTTGTGCTGGTTGCAAAGAGTGCAGGTGGAAATTCTTTTTCAAAGTCGCTAAGAGAGGTATAGCCGTAGTACTGCTTATGGTTAATTACAAACGCAGGAAATGTAGGCTGTATTTTTTCGATTGACTCAAGAGTCTTTAGAGCACCGAGGTCCAAATTATAATCAAATGAATACACGCGTAGCGATGGGTATGTTTGGCGTAGATAGGAGAGATCGTAGCCCGCTTGATTACACTCGCCTTGGCAGCTGCCGTTGTTTGTGTAGAAATACAGCACAATAGTCGGGTTTAAATTACAAGTTTTTGAGAGTTGTTCTGTAAGCAAATAGTCTCGAATTTCTAGAAGAGTGTATTGGTCTTTAAGCTGGATAACTTGCGGATCATTACTACCGAGCTTGTCTTCTGTATAGGAGAGTTTGTCGCCGATGTTACTCACTTCTTGAGAAAGCTGCGTATCTTCTGTTGAAGAGCCATTTGTAAAGTCTTCACAGGGAGCGTTTTCAAGTAGAGCGTATTGTGTTTCAACAGAAAGGGTATCGGTGGAGAGTTGATCCTCAATGGTATTAAGCTCGGCAACACGCTTCTGGTTTAAGTAATTTATGGCATATACAACGGTACCAATGAGTAGAATCGTTATACCCAACGAGATAATAATATTTCTAGTGAGAATCGACATGAAAGTATTTCGTAAAATTAATAAGCTTAGCGCCACGCGCGCTTTGTACCGGTAATGAGGTCATACATTGATCTCATTAACCAAAATGGCGCGATAAAGCCGTAGAGAAAAACATAAGTAATAATTCCAACGAAAAGGTTGCCGGGAGTCTTTGAGATGTGCTTTCCAAGTAGCATCACGGTCACTCCTCCTATTATGGTAATTAAACTCAGAAGCAGTACTCCAGTAAGTGGAATATAAAACCAATTAAACAGCGAAAGATGCACCCTAAATACATAGCTTAATGGTACGCCTCGAGTCAAAGTGTAGCGGTTAATCACGCTTTGGACAAATTGCACAATAATAACTATAAACATAAGAATGCCGCTTACGTTTGCGAGTAATCCAAGCGGTAACATAATAAGTCCAAGTGTTCCGTACTCGGGATTTCCGATCATATCTCGGTAGTCATAAATGACGTTTCGAAGAAATCCCGTAGTCCAACGAGTACGCTGCTTTACGAGCGCGCGCACTGTCTTTGGTGTTTTGGTATAGACGCGCGCGCGCGGAGCGTTTTCTATGAGGAATCCCGCACGTTGCATGCGGAGAGCCATTTCAAGATCTTCGGTGTTATGGCCTGTTTGAAAACCACCTACTGAGAGAATCATATCGCGTCTGTAAAAAGAAAAAGGCCCCGGAGTAACGTAGAGCCCATTTAAGGAAGATATAACGTGCCGCAAGGTAATTCCGTGAATGTAGTCTGCGTGTTGCATTTTTTCAATCCAGAGCTTTGGTTCGTGCACAGACATTGCAGCGGTCACGGCTCCTACTTTTGGATTGTCAAAGTAGCCAATAATTTCTCGCAGAGCATCTGGTGCAACAAATGAATCCGCGTCAAGACAACCCACAAATTCTGCTTGAGGAGATTTTTCAATGCCTAGATTTACCGCACTGTGTTTGCCACCATTTTTCTTATGTATGACGGTTATTTGCGGATTGCCTATAAAGGTATCCATAACTTTTGCAGTGCCATCTGTTGATCCATCATCAACAAGCACGATTGATAATTTATCTTTTGGATATTCAAGCGCGAGGAGAGAATCGACTGTTCCTTTTATTGTATTTTCTTCATTCCAGCAAGGAACTATCACGGCGACAGAAGGAGTCTTTGTTGAAAGCTTTTGGTCGCGACGCTCTTTAGCAGGAGCTGAGAGGAACGTTACGAGCAAAAAGACTTCGAAGAAGACAGCAAGAAATAGAAACGGGTAGGTGAGTACCTCTAAGGTCATAGCTGATTTCAGTTCATTGTAGCAAATAACAGCCGAAGGAGCGAATACTTCCTGAAAAAGGTACGCTTTCAGGAAATATTCGCTCCTTAAGCATCTCGCGTTATAATACACATATGAACGAAGGTAGGCTGCACCCAATAACCATCGCAGTCCGAGAGATCTCGGCTATCTTTGGTCGTATGGGATTTGGAGTTGTTGCAGGACCAGAGCTAGAAGACGAATGGCATAATTTTACCTCACTCAACGTTCCTGCCGATCATCCGGCAAGAGACATGCAAGACACGTTTTGGATTAAAGGAGCGGAGGGTTTTTCTGAACATGAAAGGAGTGTTATGCGCACGCATACTTCACCGATGCAAATGCGCTATATGGAAGAACAGGTGCGGGCAGGAATACAACCTCCCTATAGAATAATTGTTCCTGGGAAAGTCTTTCGAAACGAAGCGACAGATGCGACGCACGAGGCGCAGTTTTATCAAAACGAAGGGCTAGTTGTGGGGAAAGGAATTACACTTGCACACTTAAAAGGTACGCTCGATTCTTTTTTTAAAGACTACCTCGGACCAGAAGCACAAGTCCGTTTTCGACCTAGCTTTTTTCCATTTACCGAGCCCTCAGTAGAAGTTGACGTGTGGTTTGTGGGAGCAAAAGATAACACAACCGAAGAGAAGCAAGGTAGATGGCTTGAAGTAATGGGCGCTGGCATGGTACATCCACAAGTGCTTGAAAATGCAGGTATTGATTCTAGTACATACCAAGGATTTGCGTTTGGAGGTGGTATTGAAAGACTCATTATGGTTAAACACGGAGTGCATGACGTGCGCCTTTTCCATTCAGGAGACTTGCGCTTTGTGTATGGTTTTGAAGAGGTATTTTCGTAGTATATGAAAGTCTCGCGAGATTGGTTACAAGAATATTTTGAAAACCCACTTCCAGATGTGGAGGATATTGCAAATGTTCTCACGTTTCATTCTTTTGAAATAGAAGAAGTGCTAGGTCTAGATGTGTTTGATGTGAAGGTACTTCCTGATAGGGCAGCGGACTGCCTTTCTCATCGAGGTATTGCGCGGGAGATTGGCGCAGTGCTCGATATTGCTGTGGTTGGAGATTCACTTAAGCAAGAGATAGAATCGATGGCAGATAGTGCAGAGCTCGAAGTTTCTATAGACGACGGAAAGCAATGCTTGAGGTATATAGGTGCTGTTGTGCATGGCGTAAAGGNAGGTCCTTCGCCTGCATGGCTTCGTGAGGCGTTAGAATCAGTCGGCCAACGGTCAATAAATAATGTCGTAGACGCTACTAATTACGTCATGCTAAATGTTGGTCAGCCACTGCATGCATTTGATGCTGCAAAACTAGACAAGAAAGAAGGCAAAGATAAAAAATTTTCACTACGTGTACGAAATGCACACTCGGGTGAGAAAATCACTACACTCACTGGTGAAGAGTATGTGCTTCCAGAGAGTACGCTTTTAATAACTGATGCACATACTGATCTGCCTGTTGGTATTGCTGGAATAAAAGGAGGAAAGGCAGCTGAGATTACCACTGCAACCACGGACATTATTATCGAATCAGCAAATTTCAACGGCTCCCTCGTACGAAAGGCATCGCAAGGACTCAAGCTCTGGACGGATGCCTCACAACGATTTCAAAACAATCCTTCGCCAGAGCTTGCGGCGTATGGTATGCGAGATGTGTTGGAGCTAATTGTGCAGGTTGCAGGTGGAGAAATTGAAGGAATTATAGATGTGTATCCTGCGCAGACAAAAGTACGCGCTTCGCTTTTGCCTGTGGGTATAACGGTTGAAAAAATAAATGCCGTACTCGGTACAAAGTATACTGCTGGAGATGTAAAGCATGCTTTCGACAGACTTGCCTTTTCGTATGAATTTGAGGAGAGTTTTTCCGATGGTCGCGCCTTTCAGAGATTTATCGTGACGCCACCATTTGAGCGTCGCGACATCACTATTCCAGAAAATCTCATCGAAGAAGTGGGTCGGATTCTCGGGTATAACACAATCGCACCACAATCGCTACCTGAGTTTGTAAATCAACCTGATCAAAACCGATATCATGGAATTGAGCGAGTGAAAGATTTCTTAGTAAGGCATGGTTTTACAGAAATTTCGACACAGACTTTTTCAGCTAAAGGAAACATATTGCTTGCAAATCCGCTGGATCAGACCAGGCCGGCGCTTCGCGCCGGCCTCACTCAGAACATGACTGAAGCACTTACGCGCGCTACGCACACAGCTCCTCGCGTGCTTGGTCCAGTGACTGAGGTAACGCTTTTTGAAATAGGAACAGTTTTCAAAAAAGACGCAGAGCATTTATCACTTGTGCTCGGATACAAAAACCTTTCTGGAAAATTGTCGAAAACACTCCTGCCAGAAATTGTTTCAGCAATGGAGGAAGAGCTCGTGGGTGTATTTTCTGCGAAGCCTGTGCTTTCAGAATTAGATGGTATGCAAATTATTGAAGCATCGCTCACTGACACAAATTTTGACACTATCGGTGCATCATACGTGCCAGCACAAATTTCTCTTGGAGCATATAAATCTTTTTCAGTGTATCCGTTTGCACTTCGAGATGTCGCAGTGTGGACTCCTGTACAGACTGAGGAATCAGAAGTTGCAAATGTCATACTTTCTGAAGCAGGGGATTTCCTTGCGCGCATTGATCTTTTCGATCGTTTTTCAAAGGAAGTCGATGGTGAAAAAAAAGTCTCATATGCATTTCGACTTGTTTTTGAGTCCGCAGATAGAACGCTTTCCGATGAAGACCTCAATCCGCTCATGGAGAAAATTACGAATGCCCTGAATGCAAAAAGTGGCTGGAAAGTTAGATAATACGTAAATCTAGGAAGGTGCAATAAGGCATTTTGTGATATACTTAGGGGAACAGTATGGCAAAAAAAGTAGAGGAAAAAATCAAGAAAACAAGCGGCGCCAAAGGCGCCGCTCCCAAGTCTAACGAATACGACGCTTCAAGTATTACTGTGCTTGAAGGTCTCGAACCAGTACGTAAGCGTCCTGGTATGTATATCGGGACTACAGGTCCTGACGGTCTTCATCACTTGATCTGGGAAATTTTCGACAACTCCCGCGATGAAGCCATGGGCGGTTTTGCTGATGATATTGAAATAGCATTACTTCCAGGGGGATATGTGCGTGTCGTAGATAACGGTCGCGGTATTCCTGTCGGTATTCATCCAAAGACAAAAGTTTCTGCACTTGAAACTATTATGACAACACTCCATGCTGGAGGAAAATTTGGTGGAGAGGATTCTGGCTATAAAGTTTCTGGAGGTTTGCACGGTGTGGGAGCTTCAGTGGTAAATGCTCTTTCTGAGCATACGAAGGTTATTGTGCATAAAGAAGGTCAGATGCACATGCAGGAATATAAAATTGGCGTGTCACAAGGAAAAGTAAAGGTGATTGGTAAGACTGCACATACTGGTTCAATTGTATTCTTCAAGCCCGATGTAACGATTTTTAAAGATGGAATAAATTATAGTTGGGAGAAAATAGTTGCGCATATTCGTCAGCAAGCATATCTCGTGAAAGATACACGTATGACAATTATAGATGCTCGAGAAGCAGGTATGGTCGACACTGAAGACGTTTTTTATGTGCGAGAACAAATGGCAATAGGTAAGCTGGACGTCCCGAGTATGACGTTCTATTTCGAGAATGGTCTTCGTTCGCTCATAGCTTTTTATAATCAGCACCAGACACCGGTTCATAAAAATATTTTCTATATCGACAAGGAACAGGACAATGTCATGGTGGAGCTTGCCTTGCAGTATGTAGATGACACCACTCCACGACTTACGGCTTTTGCAAACAACACCTACAATTCTGAAGGCGGTACGCACGTTACGGGCTTTAAGACTGCTCTTACGCGTATCCTAAACACTTACGCGCGTTCGGTTGGAATTCTTAAAGAAAGCGAAGAAAATTTTACTGGAGATGATGCGCTCGAGGGGATTACGGCAGTAGTTTCAGTAAAAATGCCCGAGATTCAGTTTGAGGGACAAACAAAAGCAAAGCTGGGCTCAGTGGAAGCACAAGGAGCAGTAAATACTGTTTTTACAGCTGCGTTCACATCATTCCTTGAAGAAAATCCTGACGACGGACGCGCTATTGTAAATAAAGTGCTTCTTGCACTTAAGGCGCGAAAAGCAGCAAAGGCAGCGAAGGATTCAATTCTTCGTAAAGGAGCACTAGAGGGCATGACACTTCCAGGTAAACTCGCTGATTGCCAAACAAAAGACGCCTCAGAATCAGAGCTTTTCATAGTAGAGGGAGATTCAGCTGGTGGAACAGCCAAGACTGGTCGCGATCGCCGCACACAAGCAATACTGCCACTTCGAGGAAAAATTCTAAATATTGAGCGTGCGCGTCTCGATAAAATGCTTGCTTCTGAACAAATTAAAAATCTGGTCGTTGCGCTCGGTACAGCTATTGGAGATGTATTTGATCTTTCAAAGCTCCGCTATCACAAAATAATAATTGCAACTGATGCTGACGTAGATGGCGCACACATTCGTACGCTTTTGCTTACGCTCTTTTATCGACACTTTAGAGCAGTTATTGATGGCGGCTTTATATATATAGCGCAACCGCCACTATATAAAATTAGAAAAGGAAAGGAAATACACTATGCGTATAGCGATGAAGAAAGAAACAAAGTGTATAAGGAACTTGGGGGAGATGCATCTTCTTCAGATACAGTGCTTGAAACAGAAGACGAAGAAGAGATAGAAGATGAGGAAGGTGAAGTTGAAACAGCAACGAAAGCAAAGCGGGCAAGTAAAATTACTCTTCAGAGATACAAAGGTCTTGGAGAGATGAACGCATCGGAGCTTTGGGAAACTACGATGGATCCAAAACATCGCGTGCTTAAACGAGTAACGGTAGATGACGCTGCTGATGCAGATCGCATCTTTGATATTTTGATGGGTAACGATGTTGCAAGTCGAAAATCATTCATTCAATCAAACGCAAAGCTCGCAAATCTGGACGTATAGAAATACCAAAAAACCCCAGAAAAGTTTCTCTAATTCTAACGAAACTTTTCTGGGGTTTTTTGGTATTTCTAGTTACTAGTTTGAGTAATAGTGACTGCTGCTGCGGCGCTATTATTACCTTCATTTGATTCTACGATGTTGTCGTTTGGATCTGCAATTACGGTAATGGTTTGGGATGGTCCCGGAATTGCTTGATTGAATCCGAGTGTAAAAACAGTATGGTCACCAGGATTAAGTGATGATTCTATTGGAGAATTAAATACCTGCTTTCCCATGCTTGGAATTTCAGCAAGGAAATTCCAGGGACCCGTTGCATTGGTACCGTCATTTGCAATTGAGAATTTTACTGCAGGTAGAGCGCCTGGTGGTACAATATTTGAAGGTACAAAAGAAGATGTGGATGGTCCAGAAAGATATCCTGTTGCTATGATGGTTGTTGCGAGATCAGGAAGACCGTAGAGGCTTTGATGCGCAGATGCTTGAAGTTCCCCAGAATTTGTATTTGCTGGAATAGACGTCGCTACAGATCCTATGCTTGCTGGGGGAGTGAGTGTCGTAGTATTTACAGTGAGAAGTTCATCACTAGTAGAAGGAGTTGATGAAGCGGTCACCACAGAAAGAGTATTTGGACTATGTTCACTTGAGCCAACTCCAGAAGTTAATTTTGAAACAGCTTCTGGTACGTAGCGTGAGCTGTATATAGCAAGTGCGACTCCGACGATAAGTAGTGCAACAAATCCAACTACAGCAAGCGCAGTGATCGCCGCTCCTTTTACAGGGTCGGCAGAAGAAATTTCAGTATGTTGCGCTACGGGAGCAGATGAGTTCATAGAAGTATATTTAACATATCGTATGTATTTTGTCAATACTTGCAAACCTTGACATTTGCTCTAATATGGTGTATTTATACTAGAGCACCTATGAACGCGGCAAAAGCTACAGCAAGCTTCATTCGAAGTGTCCAAAGCGTATATTCCCGGAAGTGGAGCTTCTTGGGAGTTTTTCTGTTGGTATTGCTAGTGACGGTGCGTATCTGTGTGCTTACGGGATTTATTCCAAATGCTCCAGATACAGCAGTAGCAACAGCAGCGACGTCGAGTCTAGATCTTGGTTCGGCATCACTAGCAGCAGTAGTTCCACTTACTGCATCAAATGCATCAGAGAATGTCGGTGTACCTGCTACGGTAAATGGTGCACTTAATATGAATGGTGAATTGCCAACGAAGATTGTAATTCCAGAAGTAGGTGTATCTGCATCAATTGCAAATCCTGCAACGACTGATGTAAACACGCTCGATAACTATCTTTCATATGGTGCAGCTCGCTATCCTACTTCAGCAACACTTGACCAGCAGGGAAATGTGATTCTTTTCGGTCATTCTAGTTATTTACCCGTAGTGATAAATCAGCACTACAAGACTTTTGATGGCATTCAGAATTTAAAAGCAGGAGATCTAATTACTGTGTACAGCAATGCTCATGTATTTACCTACTCTGTGACGTCTGAACAACAGCAGAGCGAACTCACAGACTCAATACCATTGACTACGACAGGGCACACACTTACGCTCGCGACCTGTGACTCATTTGCTCAGAAAACTGATCGCTTCGTCGTAACAGCAACGCTTGTTGGAAGCTCTCCGCTTGGAAGCTAGGAATACGGGCGCGGCGTAGCCGCGCCCGCCATCTCCGCTTCTTATCGCAGAGCTCCTAGGAAGATTCCTGGAGAAGTGCGACGCGCATATGCGCGACGAGCACGAACGTTCTTTAACCCCCCGCTGCATCCTGTAGAAAGGAAACGTCCCATTCCGGGATCGCAGCATTCACACAAAGGAAATGTCAATGAAAATGTTAAAGGACTTTTTGATCAATCCCAAGAACGCTCTCTCGTTTTTGATTTTGGTCTCTTTAATTTGGTTAGTATTCGTCGTCCTTTGCCCACCACCAGCTGCTGCGAGTGCTCAGGAGTTGCCTGTCGTTACGGCAATTCCAACCGCCCCTCTCAGCAGCTGCAGTCAGACTGCACGTTGCTGGCAAAATTGGGGTGCGGCGCCTTATGCCGCGAGTATGAGTGAGGCGTTTACGGACGCCAAGCTCGATAAGTTCTTGGCCGATGCGGTCAAAGCTGGTTTACCGGCTGAGATCGTGACGTTCATCAAGAACGATATTAAGGCTCATCAAGACGGCGAGGGCAATCCGTGGCAGTACTTGAATCCAGGTAAACATCTGGATCTCATGGAAAGCCGGGATGGCCCCATGTTTGACGTCACTGTCGGAGAGATCGATCTAAGGAAAGGCGAAGTCATGGCGGCGAAAGCCACTGGCTATGCCTATTCC